>CAYGYY010000076.1:0-9894 GCA_964354265.1 uncultured Actinomycetota bacterium | reverse complement strand
GGATATAACTGCAGATGCAATGCATGAAAAAGTCAAAAGGGTATCCCGTGTGATGGCTGAGCTGGGCGCAGACCTTGTAAAAGCATTTTTTACAAACAAATTTTCAGAAATAATAAAAAACACTCCGGTTCCTGTATTTTCAATAGGAGCAGAGAAGCTAAACACAGACATTGAAGTGCTTTATAAGGCTTATAATACAGTTTCAGCCGGAGCAAGAGGGATAATATTTGGCAGGAATATATTTATGGCAAAAAATCCCAGGAATCTTATCGGGGCTTTAAACGATGTCATGAATAATAATATAAGTCCGGAAGATGCGGCTGGAAAATTCAACCTGTAATTCAATGTTATCGGATGATTTATAAATTCTAGTAATTCCAGTTAATATTTGTTGAGTGCATAATTTTATTATCCTTTTAAAAAAATAATTTAATACAATGTTAGGCGAAGAGCGAAGAGAATACATACTTAATTTTATAAACAGGACTGGCAGTATTTCTGCTATTGATATTGCAAAAACCTTAAATGTCTCCGAAACCACTATCAGAAGGGATCTTAACAGGCTTTCGACAAAAGGCTTTGTCAGGCGAACACATGGAGGGGCAATAAACATATTGTCTGTGGGACATGAGATGAAATTTGATGTCCAAAAGGAGAAAAATATTGAAGAGAAAAAAAGGATAGCTCTTGCAGCATATTCCCTTATTGAAGATGAAGAAGTAATACTCATAGAAGCTGGAACAACAGGATACCATCTGGCCTTGAATCTTACCAGCAGGAAAAACCTGACAATCGTTACAAACAGCTGTGATATTGCTACTCTGCTTGGAAAAACAAATCCTGATTATAAGATAATATTAAGCGGGGGGATATTGAATAATGATACGCTTTCACTTGTTGGCCCTATTGCGGATAACGCATTCAGGAATATCTTTGTTGACAAAGCTTTTATAGGTATAAGCGGTATTGACCTGGAAAAAGGCATCACCGCTGCTGATTACATAGAAGCGCAAACAAAGAAATATATAATCAATTGCGCAAAGCAGGTTGTAGCACTTTGCGATTATTCAAAAATAGGGCATGTTGCTATGAATTTCGTGTCACCCATTAAAAAAATCAATGTTTTTATAAGCGATTCAGAGGCTGATAAGGATTTTATAGAAAAACTGCAGGAAATGGAAATAAACGTAATATTAACATAATCATTTATAAAGCCCCCGGCACTGTCCTAATAAGAATACCTGTTACTTTATAATACTTTTTGCTTGAGTTTCTTAAAACCCTCATCAACAGCATTCAGGGTATCATCAACATCTTTATCGCTATGCGCAAGTGATAGGAACCAGTGATGGCTGGGGTGAAGAAATATGCCCCTTTCAATAACTTCACCAAAAAAGATATTTTTTACCAGGTCATTTTTTGTATTATCAGCATATAAAAACTTTAGCATCGGGACAGGCGGCATTCCAGCCATATTCGCTTCTATGCCATAATCGGCAATTAATCCTTCTATTCCTTTAACAAGTTTTGCGCCCTGTCTCCACATATATTCGATGCCATTTCTCTCTTCGATCTCTTTTATAGTTTCAAGAGCTGCTACCATCGGGAATGTGTTGGGAAAGAATGTCGCAGATAGTCTTGTCTTTTCAGATGGCTGCATTATTTCCTTTTTGCCCATTACAACAGATATCGGGTAACCATTGGCCATTGCTTTGCTAAAGCATGCCATATCAGGGAAAACCTTATAATATTCTTCTGCGCCTCCCATGGACACCCTGAAACCTGACCTTATCTCATCGAAGATAAGCACCGCATCATTATACTCTGTAATCTTTTTTACTCCTTCAAGAAAACCTGCTTTTGGAAGTTCTTTCGACGCTTCAAAAGGCTGCATAATAACACAGGCGATTTCTCCTTTATTTATTTTGAAAACTTCATCAAGTGAATCAAGGTCATTGTAAGTAAAGGTCAGTATATTTGTTACATCCGCATCCGGGACTCCAAAAGACTTCCTGTCTGTTCCTGCTCCTCCATAGCTCCAGTCATGCCAGCCATGATAACCCCACCTGATTACTTTATCCTTTCCTGTGCAAACCCTGGCGATCCTTATAGCTGCAGCTGTTGCGTCTGAACCGCTGGTAAGCAGTTTTACCATGTCAAACCATGGCATTATGCTGAGCATTTTTTTTGCAAGTTCATTGTGGATAGGATGAAATAGCGTAAAACAGAAACCGTTCTTTATATTCTCAATTACTGCATTGTTTACTCTTTCATTATCATGGCCAAGGACCAGGGGCCCATATGAGCATACCCAGTCTACGAACTCATTGCCGTCCACATCCCAGACATGGGAACCTTTGCCTTTTTCAATGAATATCGGGTATTTTCCCGGAATGAATTTTGATGGCTGCCTTTCGCTTGTCACCCCTCCCGGCGAGATTCTTTTAGCTTCTTCAAATAGTTTTTCTGATTCTATAAATTTCATAATTTCTCCTAATCAATCTTTAAATAAATAATTTAAAATAACTTAAATTTCTTTTCATAAAAAATTGCGTTTTCCGCCTTTGGATTAACAACATTAAAAGATCCCTTTAGGGTTTCATATCCTTCATTAATGCTTTTAAAAATCCCTGCTCCAAAACCAGCAAGTATTGCGGCGCCGCTGGATGCAAAATCTGTTTTCGGGTTTACAGGCACTGAGATATTTAGCCCGGTAATATCAGAAATAATTTGAGTCCATAACTTACTCCTGGAGGCTCCCCCTACCATTTTTATCTCTTTTACATTTATTTTTTTTTCCTGCAGTGCAATAAGGATCTTCTTAAGCTGGAAACCTGCCCCCTCCAATATGGATATATAAATATCAAGATAGTTATGCCCGATATTTATATTTGTAAAGGAGGCTTTCCTTTCTATATCAAAATCCGGTCCATAGCTGCCTGTAAGATAAGGGTGGTAAATTATATTATTTTTAATTTGACTTAGCTCATTGAAATATTTTTTTTCGATTTCAAAAAGATTATTCTCACTTTTTAAATTAAGCAATTTTATTGCAAACCAGCTTATCGAAGCTCCTGCGGCAGGTATTGAATATATCAAACCGAATTTTCCCTTTATCACACTTCTCCCTGATGCAAAGAATTTCTTTGAATCAAATAAAGGTTCTTCCAGAAGCTTAAAAAGAACCCAGGCCGTTCCGGTAGCAAGAAGTAGTGACTTATCATCGATAATTCCTGCACTGATAGATGCACAATACTGGTCATGCCCCCCATTTATTATTTTTATTTTTGATTTCAGGCCAAGTTTTTGGCTTATATCACTAGATAGATAGCCTATGTGTTCACCGGACTGTCTAATTTCTGAAAAATAATTTGCATTCAAACCTGCTATCCTGAGAATATTTTTTTCCCATTTACCTTCTTTTACATTATAAAATAGTGAAATTGATGCATTTGACGGGTCCTGGGAATATGCTCCTGAGATTTTTTGCATTATATAATCGTTTACATAAAAAATCTTATGGATTTTCGTAAATATTTCAGGCTTGTTTGATTTCAGCCACATAAGCGGCAGAAACGACATGTTGCTGTCCAGGCGCCACCCTGTGCAGTCATAGAACCATATATTTTTTCTGGATAATGATTTATCAGAAGACAATACCTCAAGGCCTCTCCTGTCCAGCCATGTAATAGCACGATGAAGCGGGTTAAAATCCCTGTCTACCGGGACAATTGTCCCGCCCTGTGTGGAAAAGGATATGGCCACCAGGTTTTTTTTGATTTTTTCTTCAAAAGTCAATTCTTCCAGTACTTTTATAACTCCTTTTACCCAATCATCCGGATTTTGCTCATGGTAACTTTCTCTAGGGCTGTAACTTTGGTAAGAAATACTGGATGATGATATTAGCTTTCCGGTACTGGAAAAAATGACGCCTTTAATATTTGTAGTGCCAATATCTATTCCTGCTATATAAGAGTCTTTCAACTTGCTGCTCCTGCCATTAATTAAATCTCTACTGTATTCCACGACATTATCCTTCCAAAATCTAAAATAATGTCTTTATTTTTTCCGTAAATTATTACTGAGTGGTGAGTGCCTCCAGACATGCTGAACTCTTTTAAAAACTCCGCTACCATTTTATTTTCAGGTTTGAACCACCCGCGTATTGTGTTTTTAAAATTATCTTTTTTTGCATCTTCGATATTAATATCCGACACTATCAGGTTAAAAGAGCAGTCTTTAACAGGCGCGAGATTTACTATTTGCGCAGGGCCTGGTTTGAACCTGCCAAAAGCAATAGCAGGATTTTCCAATTTCAAAAATGGAAGTTTTTTTTCTGCCAGCACCGGCTTATCAGCTATTGCATTAATATTAATTTCCCCCATATGGCTTAAAAATATCATGTTGTTTTTCCAGTCAGGGCAAAACATTTCTGCAAATGAACTATCCGGACCGATTTTTAACAATGCTGCATTAAGCGCAGCAGTTATAGTATCTCCTTCTCCTGCATATCCTATCCCCCTGGACATAGATTTGCTTGCTTCAAGAAATGGCATTGTAATAAATCCGGAAGAGCGCTCAATTGCTGAAAAATTAATAGTAAAACCGGAGAGACCCTCTTTTTCTATCCATCTCCTGATAGCTATTCCAATCCTAATTGAATTTATAAGACAATCTTCACTTATATCCCCGGGCAGGAAAAATTCCCTGTCTTTTTTTATTTCCTCCTTTACGCCTGCTTCTCCAGGGCCAGGGATATAGCTGGCTATTTCTTCAGGGCTGATTTCAAAAACATCAATTCCATATATATTTTTAAGTAATCTGTTTTCAACCTGAAAATCTCCCATGCCTTTAAAAGGCCCGCCGATCCTGCCTATCCTGTTTTGTTTAAAATACCATGCAAGAAATGCAGATTTTACCTTATTTGACAATTCCTCAATTACACCTGATTTGCTCCAGTGGCCGGCAACTATATAAAAACTTTTCCCATTCTTTAATAATAAATTGCACATATCCTGGACACCATGAATGCCATGGTTGTTCATAATTCTATCAGGATTATTTCCCGGGCCAAATTCATAATCCGGCGTTGTATCAAATACTATAATCGGCAAATTTGTACCTGCAAGTGAATTTATAGATTCAAGAGAGGGTGAATAGGCAAGGTGCAGTGTGATTATCGCGCAAGCATCAGCATCCTCAAATTTTTTTATTTCAAGGTCAAATTCTTCTTTAAGCGTGCAAATTTTACCGTTGATGACATCTATGCCACGGTTTGTGATTTCTGATTGAATCTTATTTAAAAAAAATTCAGCATCTTTTCTGAGACCAGGCAGGACTTCATCATACAATTTTAAATAAAGAGGTAATAATCCGACTTTAGGTTTTTCCATATTATGCCACCCTGTAATCAAATATTATTCAATTAAATTATTTTGTTTTATTATTTATTATATTGTGCTCTTAAAAATGTGTTATTAAAAAGTATGCATATAAATACTATACGGGTTATCTAGAATTCGTTGAATACTTTTACTACCGATCCAGTTTTTATGGATTCCCATGCAGCATGACAGACAGCAATCGATTTTGCACCTTCAATAGCGTCCGGAACAGGTTCCCGGTCATAAACCAGGCAATTGGCAAAATGCTCCAGGTATCTCAGTACAGTCATGCCGTGTCCATATGCTCCTTCTGTCTCTGCGGGGTATCGTGTTATGCTTTCATTTTTTAATTCAAATTTGTCAAATACAACTTTTACTTCACCTCCTGATTTATCCGTAAAGCTTCCAATTGCGCTGGCTTTTGTCCCAAAAATGCTTACACCCATCATTGGCATTGGCGGATGCACTATACTATATGCTCCAAGTATTCTTGCAATAACACCATTTTTAAATTTTAAATTTAAAATAAAATTATTTTTTATGGGAAAAACTGGTTCAATATTTCCCTTGTTTCCCAAAGCATGGACTTCCTCAACATCTCCCAAAAACCACCTTAAAATATCGACAGGATGGCATACTCCGCCATACATAAGGTCCTGAGGAACACTCAGCCTCCATGGGGTCATCCTGTAAACAGGCCTCATATCGTGGACATAGTGCGCTTCAGCCATTATAATCTCACCCAGATCACCATCCTCGTATAATCTTTTTATAGCAGCAAATTGAGGCTCATATCGCATTGTCTGGCCTACAAGAAATTTTACATCCTTTTCCCTTACAAGTTTTATAATTGTTTTAGCATCATCGATAGATGTGACAAGCGGCTTGGTGCAAATGATGTGTTTGCTGTTTTTTAATGCATCAATACAATGAAGCGCGTGCAGGTGATCCGGCGAAAACACTGCAATTATGTCTATGTCAGGCTTATCAATCAGTTCCAGGTAATCGGCAGTAACGTACTTAAGGCCATATTGCTTCTTAAGGTTTTCAACTTTTTCAAGATCAGTGTCACAAATGCCCGTTACTTCCAATGGTATTTCCATATGGTCATTGACTTCAAGCAGCGTACTCCCCATCCCGAGGCCGATTACGCCTATATTGAATTTCTTCATATACGCTCCCCAGTGTAAATTTTTAACATATCAAATAAATTATTTTTAAAAGTTATTTTTTTATTGAATCATTTATATTAAAAATAAGGTTATTAATATTGTCAAAGAAAATATTTTTTATATCGGCTTTACTAAGATTTAAACTAATGCAGGCAGTTCTTACAGACCTTATAATCTCATAGATACAGTATGTAAAATCATCCAGTTTCATATTTGTTGAAGATAAACTCCAGTCGCGTGGGGTATTTGTTACAAAATAGTGGTGGTTATTAATATCAACGTTTTTGCCTTTTATTGCTGAAACTGCAAGGTCGCTTCCATATAACACTTTTTCCGGACCAAGTTCTTCAAGTAATAACTTAATAACCGCGCTGCTGTTTATCATTGCTGTATCAACATAGAGATTCTTGCCTCCTTTTAAAAAGTCTATTGTATTTTTAATATCGCTAAAACAATAAGAACGGCCGGCATGTGCAAGTACCAGTTTGATTTTTGGATACATTCTTCCAATTTGTTTTAATTCCTCAATATTCCTTCTGTCATTCAACCTGCCTTTGCGCGGAATATGGATCAGGACGATCAAACTGTATTCATTTGCAAAATCAAATACCTCTTTTGAGATAAAATCAAACATTCTTATGTCAATATCAAGTTTTGAAATGTCTTCATGCTGCTGCAGGTCTGCAAGATCCGGATACGGCTTAAAACCTATAAAACCATTCTCAAAGAAATCTCCGGGAATAATTTTCATATCGGGTTCTGGCATATATAAACCATGGTTACAATATTTTTTATAAATTCCAGCCACATATCCATTATTTTTTTGAAGGTTTACCTCTTTGAAAGGTAGACCAAAAAAAATCCCTTCATATTTTTTACCCGGGAAAAGTGTTTCTGTAACAAATTTAAAGTCATCAAAATCGAACCCGCTTATTATTTCAGGGTCATAAAAGGGAACAATCTTTTGTCTGCTTTCTGATGGTTCGGATATATAGAAAAGATTTTTCCATGCATGTACGTGTGAGTCTATGATTTTGCCAGGCAGAAAATCATAAAATTCTTCATTATAAATATCAATATCTTCTTTTTTTAAATATTTAAGATATTTGCTCATTTATATTAATGAATACGGTTTTATTAAAAACTATTCGCTTACAGGCTTTTTAAATCATTTGCTGCCGGAAATACTTTGCACTTGCATCCGTTTTTTATTTTTTTACTAATCAGCTGCTTTAATGAAATATTACCATTTTAGATTTAATGATTGTATTATATTAATATTATTTGAGTGTCTAATCAATTTAATAATTATTAATTGAAGTACTATTGTGGAAACAATCCTTGTAATTGATGATGACGAAGCGGTAAGGAAGCTTTTAAAAGACTTCCTTCAAAAAGAAAACTATATCGTAGAAACTGCTAAAAATGGCAGGAATGCAATCGATATGCTGTCAGACGCTCCTGAAGCATACCAACTTATAGTGCTTGATCTCATGCTTCCTGATTTTAGCGGAATCGATGCATGCAAACAGATAAGAAAATTTTCAGAAATCCCCGTAATCATACTTTCAGGCAAAAGCGCAGATTCAGACAAGATAGCTGGTTTTGAAGCAGGAGCTGATGATTACATGACAAAGCCCTTCAATCCTAAAGAGCTTACGGCAAGAATAAAGGCCATAATGCGCCGCTGCCAGCCTGCCGGAGCAAAAACAAAAAATGGTGCAGTATTGCCAAATCTTCCTGAAGAAAAAATAAGGATAGCTTACCGGATAACTCCACGGGAAATAAAATTGCCTGAAAAGATATTCCACAAGGAAATAAAGCTGACGCTTCCCTCAATAACTAAAAAAAAGAAGGAAGACTCTGCAATGTTAAAAAAAATAGAAATCAGCCCTAATTCCAGAAAAGTCTGGCTTGATTCCAAGGAAGTCAAGCTTACCAACAAAGAATATAATATACTTGTTCACTTTTATGAAAATAAGAATATGGTACTTAGCCGCGAAAACCTGCTTGAAAAGATCTGGGGGTATGATTTCATAGGAGAATCAAGGACAATAGACGTTCATATCAAGGAGCTCAGGAAAAAGATCGGGGATATAAAGGGCAATCTCATAGAGACTATATGGTCAGTGGGTTACAGGCTTAATTATGATGAAGCCCTTAACAGGCTACCTGAGGAATAAATGAATTAAAGAAGGTTAATCCAGGTTTAAATTATTTTTAACCCGTACTGTACAAATAAAGGCCGGTGGTATACAATATTATAAGCGAACATATGTTCGCTTATAATATATAATATCAGCAAGGTCCAGGGGTTCCTGGAGCGGATTTTTAAGATTTTTAAGATGTTTGCGCACCTTCATGTACATAGCCAGTTTAGCCTGCTTGAGTCCTCGGTGAGGATACATGACCTTGTACAGGCCTGTGCGGGGCTTGGAATGGAATCACTTGCATTGACTGACAAATATGTGATGAGCGGTGCAGTACAGTTTTACAAGCAGGCAAAAGCGGAGAAAGTAAGGCCCATTACGGGCTGTGAGATATGTCTCTTGTCGCCAGGCAGCAAAATTAGTATTCTTTCACACCTGCTGCTCCTTGTAAAAAATAAAAAAGGATATGAGAACCTTTGCCGGCTTGTAAGCATTTCGCATACCAGGGCAAAAACTATTAGCCACATCCCGTACGTTGAAATAAACGACATCAAAAACTTTTCTGAAGGCCTCCTGTGTCTCAGCGGATGCAGTAAGGGTAATATCTCACGGCTTCTTTTGGCAAAAGATATTGACGGAGCAGAAAAGTTTTCCAAAATGATGCTTGAGACTTTTGACAGTGATTTTTATATCGAAATACAGAGATACAGGTTGACAGGATATAATTCAGGCCGGAATCTTGCATCAGAGATGCTTGCATCATTTGCGCAGAAAATGAAAATAACGATGGTCGCTACAAATAATGTCCATTACCTTACAAAGGATGATTACAATACTTACAGGTATCTGGCAAAGATAAAAATGATGGGCGAAGGCGCTGCAAACGATCCTTCTTTCAGCATGCTTGAAAATGACGAGCATTACCTGAAATCATACAGAGAAATGGCAAGGATGTTTTATGACGTTCCCCAGGCAGTGTCAAATACTATTAAAATTGCAGAGAAATGTGATTTTGACTTTTCCTTTGACAGGTTAACGCTCCCCTGTTTTGAAACCCCTTCAGGCGAAAGCCAGGAAGAGTATTTAAAAAAGCTCAGTATTGACGGCATCTCTTACAGATACGGCAAAACTCCCGACATCAAAGTCATGGAAAGACTTTCAAGAGAGCTCGATGTTATAAACAGGACA
>CAYGYY010000075.1:0-10020 GCA_964354265.1 uncultured Actinomycetota bacterium | reverse complement strand
TTTAAATTATTAAGGTCGGGGAGGTTGGTCAGTTTGCAGGCTGCACAGGTTGGCTGGGGAGAAAGGATTCGAACCTTTGTATGACGGGACCAAAACCCGTTGCCTTACCACTTGGCGACTCCCCATTGATTGATTAATTTAAGAAGCTTTGGCTGAAAGGAGTAGTATAAGTCAGGAATGCCTTGTTTGATAATTCACCCAAACCTGCATGAACCCTTCTTGCAATTTTCAAGTCATCACAGAACGCAAAGATAGCAGGTCCGCTTCCTGTCATCTGTGAAGCAAAGGCTCCAAGCTCCAGCGCTTTATTTTTAAGGATTGTAACCATTTTATCTTCATAAACGACTACTCTTTCAAGGTCATTATCAAGTTCGGTAAAAAAATCCATATAATTCTTTCTCACAAGGTTCTTCACGAGTGAATCATACATCGGTTTCTTTTCTTTACCGATAAGATCGAATTTATCATAAACATCACCTGATGAAAATTTCTTTCCATTTATAGCAACAACTACCCAGTAAAATGGCAGGTCAGGAAGCCTTGAGATTATCTCTCCTTTTCCTTCAACAAGCGCTGTCCCTCCAGATATGCAGAACGGGACATCTGATCCAACCTGGTTACCCATGGCTTTGAGATTATCTTCTGTGAGTCCAAGTTTAAAAATCCTGTCCAGCGCAAGAAGCGTTGCTGCTGCATTGCTGCTGCCTCCCGCCAGGCCTGCCCCAACAGGGATGGTTTTCTTTATATTTATCTTTATTTTATATTTCTTCTCAAGATTAAATCTCTTCAATATCAGATAGGCCGCTTTATGGACGAGGTTTTTTTCATTTAAAGGAATATCAATAGTATTACATGTAATTGCAATGCTGCTGGTGTCTAAACTGTCATTTACACTGCCTTTGTTATTTTCATTACCTTCATCAGTATGTTTTAACCCATAATTTTGGCTTACCTCAAAATCCAGAACATCAGAAATACTGATGCTCTGCATTATGGATTTGATCTCATGATAACCATCGGGCCGGAGGTCTTTACTGACATTCAGATAAAGGTTGATTTTTCCTGAAGAATTTAAAGTTAATTTTTTACTTATTGTCATTTCTTTTTACTTTTTTTCAGGCTTTTCAGAGGTCCTGTAAATTGATAAAAAGAGCGTTATGAATTCCTGTATTGTAAGGTCTTCCGCTCTTATATCAGCCTCTTTTCCAATACCATGTAGCATTTTAACTATTAAATCCTTTTTGTCAATATTATCCTGCTGCAGTACGCTTTGCCGCAGTGACGCTTGAAGTGAATTGGTAAGCTTCTTCCTCCTGTGTAAAAAACAACTGTCAATAAAATAAAAAAACTCTCCTATATTATTCTTATTTATAAGTATTATGCAGGAATCTTTTACTGAAACTTCAATTACTGTTGAATCTATGTTTGGGATTGGCATAAAGCAATTCCTTGGCACCTGGAACATTATTTTAAAATCTGCAAAAAAATTTGCTTTGACGCAATAGGAACTATAGTCTTTATCTCCCGGTTTAGCCAGAAGTCTTTCTGCAATGTCTTTCTGGATAGTAAGATACATTTTTTTTATCCCCGGCGCTTCAATTAAAATCTTCAGGATGAGCGGCGCTGCAATTTTGTATGGCAGGTTGGAAATAACCGTACTGATATTATGCTCCTCTGTTAGTTTCCTGTAATCCATCCTCATTGCATCATTTTCTATAAGGGTGATGTTTTCTTTATAAGAAGACCTGCATAGATATCCAAAATTTTCTTGAAAAGCCAGTGAAAGTTTTTTGTCGATTTCAATACACACAACCTTTTTAACTTCCGGAGCGATTATTTCAGTAAGGGAACCTATGCCGCTGCCTATTTCAAGCACTTTATCCTCCGGCCCCACCCCTGAAACTCTAACAATTTTCTTAAGGATATTAGTATCTATAAGAAAATTCTGGCCCAGGCTTTTTTTCAAAATAATACTGTTTCTTTTTAAAATATCTGCAGTATTTCCAGGGGAGCTTATATATTTATGCATAAATTATGAATACCGGCCTGATTGTTTTTTTAAATTATTATTTTTGATTATTTTTTACTTCCAGTTTAAAAAAATCAATAGCTGCAGCAGAAGTCACAGCTGCGACATTTTCAATAGTGGTTTCTTTTATGTCTGCAATCTTTTGCGCAATATATTTTACAAAACCGGGGAAATTCTCCTTGCCTCTCTTTTCCTGTGGGGCAAGAAACGGAGTATCTGTTTCAAGAAACATTCTTCCAAGCGGCACTTCATCTACTGTCTGGATAAGGCTTTTTGCATTCGGGAAAGTTATAACACCTGTAAATGAGATATAACATCCCAGTTCAAGACACTTAATGGCAAAGGGTGCATCTCCCGAGAAACAGTGAATAACAGCCTTGAAGTTTTTTTCGCTGCAGTATTCCTTTAATACGTCAAGCATATCATCATGTGCATCACGGTCATGAATGATTAACGGAAGGCAATATTTCAAGGCAAGTTCTATATGTTCAATAAATACTTTTTTTTGCTCCTGTTTTGGGCTCAAGTCCCGGAAATAATCAAAGCCTGTCTCGCCTACTGCAATTATTTTTTTATTGGCAAGTATGAGCTCTTCCAGTTTTAAAATATCCCGGTTGCATGATTCTGCAGCATGGTGCGGATGAATACCTGCAGCAGCAAATACGTTTTCAAACTTCAATGCAAAACCTGAGGATTCTATGCTTCCCTGAAAGCTTGACCCTACATTTACTATGTATTTTACTCCCTCACGCAACGATTCATTAACAGCAAATTCCGGGGTCATCTGCTTTAGCATATCAAGATGCGCATGGGTATCTATAAAATAAAAAGGTTCTGTATCTATTACCATATCAAATTACCTGCAAAAAAATGCAACGCATAATTTTTTAAATGAAATTATTCAAATATTAAATATATTAAACAGGAAAATAATAAAATGTTAAATAGCCATAAGAAAGAGGCCCTGGACTTTATTGAAATGACTGTCCAGTGTTAAAAGCTTTATACCATGCTGCAATGCCAGCGCTGCAATCCAAAGATCATTTGTAGGAATAGGAGTGCCTGAATTCTTTAATTCAATATATATTTTGGCATAGAATTCTGCTGTTTCTGAATCAACATCATAAAAAAGCAACCTGGGAGATTGTAAGAACTCATCCATTTCCTGCAAATTCTTTTTTTCATTTTTGCTGTTTTTAAAACCGGCCAAAAGTTCTGCCAGTGAAATTACGCTGAAAGCGATGATTTCGGCAGTTTGAAGAATCTCAATTATCTTGCTGTTTCCCCTGAAGAATTCACTGTATATATTTGTATCAATAAGCACCCTCTTTATTTCCATAGCTCACTTTCTATTCTTCTTTGCTCCTTTATCCTTTCAGTGATAAGTTCGTATTCCTCATTGCTCCAGTTTCCAGCCAGTTTATCAAGGTCACTAAAACTTTTTTGTTTTTTTGATTCACCCGGAAAGCCAATCCCGGATTTAATCAGGGATATAATATATTTATTAATGCTCATTGATTTCTTTTCTGATTGCCTTTTTATTTCCTTAAACAGACTGTCGTCAACATTTCTTAAAATAAATGATTTCATCCTGTCGAATCTCCGCCTTTTTAAAAATGATATCAATAATGATACTATTAAATGATATCACATTAAAAATTTATATAAAGCAATTTTAATAAAAAAATCTATAGGGCCTTATCTCTGTGTTAATTCTTCTTTTCATTTTCTATTCTTGGAAACAGTATTTCCCTTACGCCTGTCCTGGTGTTTCCGGCAAAATCGCCCCAATTGCCATACTCGTCCAGAATAGCCTCGTCAGGATTTAAATCTATGCCAATCTGCCTGAATACTTTTCTGCTCATTGCCGGCATGAAAGGACTTGTCAGAAGCGTTGATAGCCTTATGGATTCAGCAAGGCTGTAAAGGATATTATCCAGTTTTTTTGCTTCCGCTTCTTCAGCGCTCTTTGCAAGCTCCCATGGTTTGCTGTCCTCTATATATTTGTTAGCCATATTTATGAATTCCCATATATAAATCAGGCAATCAGTATAATTGAAGTTTAAGATGGCTTTTATCGCACCACCCCTTGTTTTTTCCCATTTCTGCCTTAACCCTGCATCTCCTTCAGTTTTTGAAGGTATTATACCGTTGCGGTATTTATCCAGCATTGCAAGCGTCCTTGAAACCAGGTTTCCGTAATCATTGCTGAGTTCTGCATTGTATCGCTTCTGCATAGCATCAGCAGTAAAGGAACCATCGAGCCCGAATGATATTTCCCTTGTAAAGAAATATCTTATTGCATCGACTCCATAATCTTCTGCCATCTCATCCGGGTCAAGCGTTATCCCTTTTGACTTGGATAATTTTTCCTCACCTTTCATTATCCATCCATGTATGACCACATGCTTTGGAAGTGAGACACCCAGCGACATCAGTAGTGCAGGCCATATTACAGTGTGGAATTTCAGGATATCCTTTCCTATATGCTGCTGGTCAGCAGGCCAGTATTTCAGGTATAGGCTGTCATTATCACTGCTGTAACCGAGCGCAGATATATAGTTTATAAGTGCATCGACCCAGACATAACTGTACTGTTCCGGGTCAAATGGTATTTGTATGCCCCATTTTACCGTCGTCCTTGAAATGCTGAGATCTTTAAGACCCTGCTTTAACAGCCCCAGGACTTCATTGCGCCTGGTCTCAGGTATTACAAAACCGGGGTTTTCCTCAATATGTTTTGTAAGTTTTTCCTCGTATTTTGAAAGCCTGAAAAAATAATTATCCTCTTTTACCCATTCAGCATCCCTTCCACATTGCGGACACTTGCCCTCCAGCAGCTGGCTGTCCATGAAGTATGTTTCACATGGAACACAGTACCATCCTTCATAAGTGCTCTTATACACATCTCCATTTTCATTTATTTTATTGTATATGTTCTGGACTATTTTTTCGTGTTCTTCATCTGTAGTCCTTATAAATGCATCATTGCTTATGCAGTAGAGCTGCAGTATTCTTTTCATATCAGCCACCATATTATCAACATACTGTTTCTGGGAGATTCCTTTGGCTGCAGCTGTCTTGAATATCTTCTGGCCATGCTCATCAGAGCCGGTAAGGAAAAACACATCTTTGCCAAGAAGCCTCTGGTACCTTGCCATAACATCTGCAAGGATAAACTCGTAAACCTGGCCAAGGTGAAGCTTTGCGTTCATATAAGGAATGGCAGTGGTTATATAGAACTTTTCTTTACCGTCTTTTTTCATCATTTCTTACCTCGTATATTCTGTTGTGTTTTCATATTGCCTGTTTTATCTTCCCGGTTTTTCCAGCATCTCTTTTTATTCAGTAAATTCAGGGTTTGCCAATTGCGATATTATACAATGTTTGCCTGTCTATATCATATCTTGACTGGATGATTTTAAATGCATCTTTTCTTGGAATATTCTGCGCTGATAGTTTCAGGTATTCTTTTCGTATATCAGCCTGGCTAAAATCTTTTATAGGCTCATTTTTATAACCTTCGACAACAACAACTGCCTCCCCTTTCAGGTTTGATGCATCAGCATAATCAATAAGTTCTGCCAGGTTGCCCCGCCTTACTTCCTCGTATAATTTTGTAAGCTCCCTTGCAATGCAGGCCTGCCTGTTTCCAAAAACCTTTAGCATTTCATGAAGCAGGCCGGAAACCCGTAAAGGAGATTCATAAAACACCATTGTATAAGATAGATATGCTAATTCAAGCAACTTTTCCCTTCTTTTTGATGCAGTTTTTGGCAGGAAACCTGCAAAAAGGAAGTTATCAGGCGCAAGTCCTGACAAAACCAGGGCGCTAAGTGCTGCATTGGGCCCAGGAATTACAGATATTTTGAGTCCCTCTTTAATGCACCTCCTGATTATCTTATAACCCGGATCCTGTATCAGGGGCATTCCGGATTCTGAAACCAGGCAGGAAATGCCGGACTGCCTTATTTTACTGATTATATGATCTATTTTTGCGTTACTGGAATAGTCCTGGTAGCCTGTGATACTTTCCGGATTTTTTGAGATACCGTATCTGGCGAAAATCTTTCTAATTGTCCTTGTATCTTCGGCGATTATATAGCCTGCGGATTTAAGGGTATCTATAAGCCTGAAGCTGGCATCAGACAGGTTTCCTATCGGGGTTGCACATATATAAAGAAGGGGGTCTTTAATATCAGCAGTTTTAAAATCCTCAGTTACCGGGCCTGGGAATCTGGAATTATCAGTTTCAGTAATTGCAGTTTTAGAAATCGAATTTTTTAAATTTGCAGTTTTTTTTTGTTTTTCCATAATAAATAATGAGCTGGTACCTGATACAATTATAACAGGAACCAGCCCATATCTAGCTTATAATAATTCCTTAAGTTTTTAAACCCTTTCAGGGATGAAAAATAAAGAATTTAATTATTATTTTATTATTAAAACTTACCTGCTAGATGATTTTTTTGAATTTATCTTTAGAAGCTGCACAAACCGGACATACGTCAGGAGCTTCACCCTCTACAGTATTTCCGCAAACCTGGCATACATAAATATCAGTTGCAGGAATGTTTGCAAGGTTATCAAGATATTTCTGGTAAAGTTTTGCATGAACCTGCTCAACTGCATTTGCATTCATGAAACTAATCTGTGCCACATCTTCATTCTCTGCGCCAGCATCGGTAATCATTGCCGGATACATGTTCTTAAACTCAAATGTTTCTCCTCCTACTGCAGCTTCGAGGTTTTCTTTCGTGCTGCCAACGCCTTCCATTGCATTGAAATGAGCAAGCGCATGCACAGTCTCGGCGTCTGCTGCTGCCCTGAAGAGTTTTCCTGCCTGGGAATACCCTTCAGCATCTGCTTTTGCAGCAAAAGCAAGATATTTCCTGTTTGCCTGTGATTCACCTGCAAATGCTTCTTTTAAATTAGCAAGTGTTTTTGAACCTTCTTTTACCATTGTTCCTCCCTTATTACTATTACCTCATTATAATTATTATAAAAAATAGAGTATTCTATATTATAGTGAAGAAAAAGAAATATATCAATATGTAGTATATAAAAATATATTGATTTTATTATATAATATATGATAATAAGGACAGTCTGGATAGCTACTCGAATATTTAAAATCTACTGGCCATATCTGTAATGGCGGCTTTTAATCTTATCCAGGTTTCTAATTAATAATATTTTAACAGGATTTGAATATCCAGAATATGAATAAACTTGTTATTTTTTCCAAAAAACCAGAATCCGGAAAAACCAAAACCAGGCTTATTCCAAATTTGAGCAGAGACGAAGCTATGGAGCTTTCTGAATCACTTCTTAAAGATACCGTTATGCTTATTAATGATATCAGCTATATTGACAGGAAGGTGATGTATATATCCCCGCCTGGCTCATTGGAATATTTCCGGACAATTGGCCAAAGTGCAGTAAAAGGGCCGGGTAAAAAAGAGGGGAAAATACTACAGTGGCAGGTAAAAATCCAGGAGGGTAAAAATCTTGGGGATAGATTTTTAAATGCGATGAATAAAGAATTAATAGAAGATAAAAGCAATAGCGAAAATAGATCTTCCATTCCATACGGAAATGTAAAATTAATAATAATCGGTTCCGACAGTCCGGCAATTCCTTTAAAATATATAGAAGAAGCATTCTCTATCCTGGGAAAAACAGATATAGTCCTGGGTCCGGCAGAAGATGGGGGATTTTATCTAATCGGCGTAAAAAAAACCTGTCCGGACATTTTTAATTCAGTAAGATGGAGCGCCAGCTATACTTTAAGTGATATAATAGCAAATCTTGAGAAATCATCCTTAAACTACATGCTGCTGCCAAAATGGTATGATATAGATGAGATTAAGGATTTAGTCAAATTGAACAATGATTTAAAAGTAATCCCAGACTCATATTGTAAAAATACAAGAAAAATACTTAATAAATTAAATAAAGAACAAAAAATCTTTTAAAATAAATATTATCTTATCTTAAATAGTTATATATAATCATTATTAGCAGAAATGAACGAAAAACTGAAAAATATAAAAAGATTGGGCATTAACCATATAAGTTTTAATATAGGCTTATATTGTAACCATGTTTGCACACACTGCCACCTGAAAGCTGGCCCTGAAAGAACAGAAAAACTGGACGCAAAACTTATATCAAAAGTTGTTAAATTTACGAAAATTATAAAACCCTGTTCCTTTGAAATTACAGGTGGCGCTCCCGAATTAAATCCTTATATTTATGAGATTATTGCAAGTATCAGGCCGCTTGTAAAAAGAATCTCCATGAGAACAAACCTGACAGCTCTTGAATTAAATATTGCAGCCGAGGGCAGGCACCTTAACCCGGGTGGATTCCTGAAGTTTTTATATGACAACAATGTCGCGCTTGTTGCTTCACTGCCGTGTTACGAAGATGATGAAGTTAGGGTCCAAAGAGGCGAAGGGGTATTCAATACAAGTATTGCTGTATTAAAAAAATTAAACAAAATCGGTTATGGCGTCAATGAAGGCCCAACTCTTGATCTTGTTTTTAATCCTGTACTGCCAAAATTGCCGCCCCAGCAGTCAATGCTTGAAATAAAATATAAAGAAGTCTTAAATAGCGAATTCGGGATTAAATTCAACAGGCTTATTACTATGACAAATGTACCCCTGGGAAGGTTTGCAGAAAGCTTAAAATCTGAAAATACTTATGATGGTTACATAAAACTTTTAAATGAAAATTTTAATCCGGAAAACCTTAAAAAGCTTATGTGCCTAAACCAGGTTACAATAAACTGGGATGGCAGGTTATATGATTGTGATTTCAACCTGGCGATGGATTTACCGACAAATGGCTGGAGCGACATAGATTCAGTTCTTGAAGAAGCCAGGAGAGTAAAAAACGAAAAAAACTATTCTGGTACTGATTCTATAATAAAAAGACTTAAGCTTGATAAAGAGATATTCACCGGAATTCACTGCCTGGCCTGCACTGCCGGGTCTGGAAGCAGCTGTCATGGCGCCCTGCTTGAATAATGTATTATAGATAATTAATGTTTCCTGGATAATGCTATGGAAGAAATCCTTTGAAGCATGATGATATTATATTGATACCAATTGCTATTATAATAATATGAAGTTTTCTGTAGTGATACCCGCTCTTAATGAAGAAAAAAATATTGCTGCTTGCCTTGCAAGTGTTGTGGAACAGCAGCATTTTTATAAAAAGTACCCTTTTGAAACAATAATTGTAGATGGTGGCAGCACAGATAAAACGCTTGAAATTGCGAAAGAACTGGTTTTAAAAAATGGATGCAATACTATTTTCCAAAAAAATTTTAAAATCATAAAACCCGGCTTTCCAAACCTTGCCCTGCAACTAAATGAAGGCGCTCATTATTCGAAGGGAGAGACACTGGTATTCCTGCATGCCGACACCATCCTTCCTGGAAAAGCTTTTGAAAAAATCAGCGATTTGTTTTCAGCAGGATTTTTAAAAAAATTCATTTTAAAAAAAGGTAAAGAGTTTAAGAATAAAGATTATATAGGAGGAGCATTTACGCTCCTGGTAAAAGGAAACAGGTTTTACTACAGGATTAGTTCTTTATTTGGAAACCTTTACAGCCTAATTACCAGAATATATTTCGGTGACCGTGTAATATTCATAAAAAAATCCGCTTTTAATGAGCTGGGGGGATTTAAAAATATTCCTATAATGTCAGACGTTGATTTTTCCATAAGAATGAAGACCATTGGAAAAACAGCGCTGATTCCAGGTCCGGCAATAACAACTCCAAGGGGTATAGAGGGCGATCCGTTCTGGAAAAGGACCTATCTTATACTTTGGGCTTTGCATTCTTTTAAAAAAGGCCTGGAACCGGCAATCATTAAGGAAAGATATTACCGCAGTTACTCAAGGAAAAAATAAGAAGGTTTTGATTTAAAGATCGCTGTGGATGGCCTTGAAATCACCTGTCAGGGAATAAATCA
>CAYGYY010000074.1:6569-10139 GCA_964354265.1 uncultured Actinomycetota bacterium | reverse complement strand
GGGGGCAATGGCTTTAATAATTCCTATGGTATGGCCGGCACCGCCAAGCGTTCCTTCAAAAACAATGTCACCTTTTCTTAAATTGAGGTAATACATCACCTCCTTTCTCATCACCGGTATGTGTATATCTCTATATTCCATATGCCTGAATATATCTAAAAAATTGTTTCAATCATTTTAAGGTGCAAAAATCAAATATATTTTCAATGTGCTATTTTTAACTAAAAACCCAGTTCCTCAAATGTACCACTTTCACCCATGAATCTGGATTCAGCCTTGCTGTAATACTCGTCCCATTTTTCCTTAGACCAGAGCTCTATCCTGTCAGAGACTCCTATGAGGACGATTTCCCTGCTGAGACCTGCATGCTCACAGAGGTCCTGCGGGATTTTAATCCTTCCCTGGGGGTCCACTTCCGCTTCTTTTGCTGAAGAAAAAAACCATCTTGAAAATACCTGGAGATTTTTCTTTGCAATCGGGCCTGAAAGGATCTTGGATTGCAATGTCTGCCAGCTATCCCTGGAGAATAAAAAAAGGCATTTTTCATCAAATCCTTTTGACAAAATTATGCCTCCCCTTAGTTCTTCCCTGAAATTAGAGGGAATAAAGACCCTATCTTTATTATCTTTTGTACGAAAATATTCGCCTAAAAACATTTTAAATTTGGTTAACCAATTTTAAATAAATTAGGGACTATCTCTCACTTTCTCCCCACTTCTCCCCACTTTTATCCAAAAGATAACACAAAAAAGGGAATTTGTAAATATTTTTATTTATTTTTATTAACTTATTTTAATATTTCTTTAAATAAAATTTTGCAGGTAAGAGTAGTTAGAAGTAGATACTTTATATGGGAAAATGGATATGATATGTGGAAAAATGGATAGCTTCATTTATGGTACAGATCAAAATCATACAAAGGCCGGGCAAAATTCATAATATTTGTTTTCCGGCCTGCTTCATTAATCTTCCAGTTTTAATTCCCTGGTTACCAGGCTGCCATTTTCAGTTTTTGTAAGTTCTTCTATCTTTTTTTCGGCTTCATTCAGCTTTGATAGACAATATGAGGATAGCTTTACTCCAAGTTCAAATTTTTTGATTGAATCTTCGAGAGGTATATTCTCATCCTCAAGTTCTTTTACGATACCCTCAAGCTTCGCAAGCGCTTCCTCAAAAGTCATCTTTTCGATTTCTTTTTCCATCTTATACCTCGGCTCCAAGTTTTTTACTTATTTTATTTAAAACTTTTGTTAATAAAATACCATCTTTAAGGACAATATCGGCTTCCTGCCCTATTTCTATATCCGCAATGTGCCTTACTGCAGTAGCTGTATCTTTTTTTAAGATGATTGCATAACCTTTTTCAAGTACCGAAACAGGACTATTTGCCTGTAAATCTTTAATCAATAAACCTGTTTTATTTTTAAGGCCTGAAAAATTTTTGTTTATTTCTGAAACCATAGTCAAAAGAAGGTTTTTTACAAAAGATTTTTTCAGGCTCATCTTATCAGTGATCTGTTTGACATTTAGAAGGAGCAGGATGGAACCGATATTCTGATGTTTGCTCCTGAAATTACTGCTTGCCTTCTCAAACAGGCTTTTTTTAAGATTCTCAACCTCCTGCCACAAATCCAGCAGCATTGTCCCGGGTTTTCTAAATATCCTGCGCTCAATCAGGAATTTAAGTTCTTTCCGGGATGCTGATAATTTGTTCTCAGCATAACTTTTTAAACTTTCGGCCATGTGCATGATATTTTCCATTGCTTCATTTTTATCGATTATTACAATTTGGGCAGCCACTGAAGGTGTTGCCGCCCTGCAATCTGCAACAAAATCACAAATCGTGAAATCCGTCTCATGACCGATTGCCGATATAACTGGAATTCTGCATTGAAAGACCTTTTCCGCAACAATTTCAGTGTTGAATGCCCACATGTCCTCCAGAGAACCGCCTCCCCTGGCAACGATTATTACATCCACCCCATGACTGCAAAGATCATCTATTGCCTGGCACACTTCTTCCTGTGAAGAAATGCCTCCAACATTTACATTACTTACAATAAGATGAAAATTATTAAATCTTCTTGAGAGCACAGTTATAATATCTTTTAAAACTGCGCCGCCTGTTGATGTCACAACGCCTATCATTTTTGGTAATGCAGGAATCTTTTTCTTGAATTCGGCGGCAAAATATCCTTTGGCTTCAAGTTTCTCCTTTAACTGCTCATATGCAAGTATAAGTTCGCCCCTTCCGACAGGCCTTATGCTTGTGGCTATAAGCTGGTACTCGCCTCTTTTTTCATATAATGATAGATAACCGCTGATAATAAGGTGCAGGCCATTCTCTATCTGGAAAACAAGGTTTTTATTTGCCTCATAAAACATTACTACTTTTATTTTTGAATATTCATCTTTAAGGTCAAAATAAAAATGCCTGTTATTATGACAATAATAATTGCTTACCTCACCTTCAACCCAGACATCTGAAAACCCTGACTCCAGGTTCCTTTTTATATCAAGGTTAAGTTCGCTTACTGAATATATATGCATTCCGTTTTCTTTTGCCGGGATATTTGACATTTTAAACCCTAATTCAAACCTTTTGTTTCTTAGAAGTCTTAATAGATTAAAGCATATTTAGCAAACCTGAATCCATAATCGCCCTTACAAGTATGTATATACAGAAGACTATTTCCAGTGAAGTCATTACAAAACTCAGGATATTGTCCAGGCCTGTTGTTTTTTCCTTCAGGTATTCAGAAGGTTTGCTGTAAAATGTTTTCATGCTGGGTATGAACTTTATTGCCGAATACAGAGTATAGCCAGCAAGAATAGAACTCCCAAGAATTACTATAAGGCCGCTAAAAATATAAACACAGGCAATGAAATAACATATTTCAATCAGGTTCAAGAATACTACTAATGCAAAAGATATAAGCCCGGGGCCTGATTTTAATGAAAACCCCTGTCCATCTTCGGGGATATTTTTTTCCAGCTTTTCTGCTTCTTCTATTACTACAATATCTGTATTTGTTCTTATTATAAACCTGAGACTTGAAACATGAAGCCATATTAATGTAACGGACAGAATAACAATAAAAATCATGAATCAATTATAACTGTATTTTAACTATTATTAAAATGAGCAAATGCTAGGATTTAGTTTTGCCGGAAGCATCGGAAGACTTAACAGGAGTCCCGGGAGGCGTAGATGAAACTTCAGGAACCTTTGATTTCCCGCCGGAATCATTACTGTCTGGTTGCTTTTTATTATCCTTATTTTCCTGGTTACCTGCAGCAGTATTTAAATTCGCCTTGTTTGAGCCGGTTTTATAGTCAGTCGTATAAAAACCTGAACCTTTAAATATTATTCCGGCCGGGGAAAAAACCCTCAGGGTTTCGGAACCGCATTCATCACAACTCTCGGTTCCATTTGAATCCATGGACTTGAACTTTTCAAATTCTTTTTCGCATTTCTTACATTTATATGTGTAAATAGGCATTAAAATCCCTTCTTAAAAAACCATGAAAACTATATATTAATAAAAGCATTTAGTCAATTTACTTTTT
>CAYGYY010000074.1:0-6469 GCA_964354265.1 uncultured Actinomycetota bacterium | reverse complement strand
AATGCAAAATCAAGGTTTTCCTTCAGCTATCTGCGCAGGTTCAACGGTTCAATGGCTGCACTTCATTTTGTGCAGGCGATGATAATGCTGGTATTTGGGCTTATCCTGGCCAACATTAAAGATTTCAGACTTCCGGTAAACTACTATTTCCTGAATTTTGATTTAGAAAAAATGAAACTGGTGGTTGATACAGAGACTACTATAGGCTCGATACCAATTGGCCCTTTTGTTTCCATATTTTTATTCATGTCTGCAATCGCTCATTTCCTCGTGGTGCTCCCCGGTATTAACAGGTTCTACAATTCAAGCCTGGAAAAGGGGATAAACTATTTCAGGTGGTTTGAATATGCGCTTAGCTCATCGGTAATGATAGTAATAATATCAATGCTTTTTGGCGCAAGGGATATTGCCACCATAGTTGCCATAGTAGGACTTAATGCAACCATGAACTTGATGGGTCTCATGATGGAAATGCATAACCAGACTACTAAAAAGACCAACTGGACTGCATTTTATATAGGTAGTTTTGCCGGCGCTGTGCCGTGGATCGTAATACTTTTATATTTCTTAGGTTCTGCAGTAAACACCCCTGGCGTCCTTGAGATGACCCCATGGTTTGTTTTTGCAATATTTGGCACTTATTTTGTTCTTTTTAACCTCTTTCCTGTAAACATGGTTCTTCAGTATAAAAAGATAGGCAGATGGAGCGACTATCTTTATGGTGAAAGGACATATATAATTTTAAGCCTGGTAGCTAAATCCCTACTTGCGTGGCTGGTATTCGCAGGCACGCTCCAGCCCAGCTAAATCTAACTTACTGCATCTATTGCATTCTGCGCCCTGTATAAGACCAATATCGTTCTTATACAGGGTGTTTTTTATTCCCACTGGCCTTGCAATTACAGGCATGCCAGGTTTTTAATTATTGCTTGAATATATAAAGATTATGGTATATTTTATTTCGGATGAACATTAAAAACATAGCCATACTCATTGTTATCACTGCAATATTTGCTGCAATTGCATTCACGCTTATTAAAAAAGAACCGCAAATAGAGAAAGCAATAGTCACTGACAGCTTAAATTTTTCAGAAAATGATCTCAGAAAAGGTTCTGCTGATATTAATACTTTTAATACAGATTCGGAAGTCTATCTTATCCTTCTTGTAAAAGACCTCAAAAAAGAAAGTAATTTTAACATAAGATGGATTCGGACAGAAAGCGGCACTGATGAGATTATACAGGAAGATTCAATACACACAAAAAAAGAAGGCTCAGGAATATTATCCTTGTCACTTTCCAAAAAAGACAACAGATATCAGCCTGGTTTTTATACAGTAAATATTACTTTTGAAGACAAAGAACCGGTAATAAAGGAATTCAATGTGAAATGAGCCGCCAGAATCCTATGACCTTATTTTGCTGAATTCCTCCCTTACCCTGTTAAAAAGTATCTGCAGGACTTCACTTACAGTATTATCCAGGCTGTAATTCTCTATAATTGGTACATTGCGTTCTTTTGCAAGTTCCTCTATGTACTCCTGTATCATATGTATCTTATCAAGGTGCTTTATGTATTTCTCCATCGGCCTTGAGCCCTGTGTTTCTGTAGTCCGCTTAGAAAAGTGCTCCCTGTGCACCTGGACGTCTGGCACTGATATTACGATTTCCTGTATTATTGCTTTGGAGTTGTATCTTTCAAGTTCCATATATCCAGGGACTACATGTGCGCCTTCGATTATTATATCGTTCTTTTCTTCAATATTCCTCTTGATAATTGCTTCCACGCCTACTATTACTGCCATTACCTGTTCCCGGAAACCAAGTATGACAGGATGAACACCTACTGGCGGAACCGTGAGGTTCTGGTATGCATTATACGAAGAACCCCTTATAGGCCTTATCAGCTTATCTGAAACAGTTGCGCGCATGACTTCCCTGATAGCATCTGATGAGGCGACTCTTGTAATATTTAACCTTGTTGCAAGTATTGTAGCGATAGTGGATTTTCCTACTCCGGTAGCGCCCCCTATGAGTAATACTATTGGTTTTTTCAGCTTCCCCACCGATTGCCATAGCAGGTATTTCTCAGCGCATTCAAGGTCCACTGCATCTTTTATGAACCTGAATACTATTGACCTTAATTCATCCAATGCCACATTTTTTGATTTTTTTTCATACAGGTACTGTTCAATATCATAGGCTATCCTGTGGCACAGCAGGATATCCAGCCCTGTAACTGAAATGGAAGATGCAAGTATCCCTTTTGAAAAAGGCAGGCCGCTTTTTTCATCAGTTATGACTATCACCTGGTTTTGATTTTTTTCTTCCTGCATATTATTTACCCTTTTACTGCCTGGAAATTCCCAGGTCTTTAATAAAATCTTTAAATAAATCCATACCTTCTATAATCAGGGGAATATTATTCATGTAGTTGATTTCCTTCCCGTGCCTGAATGCAAATTCTGTGACCATATCCACAGAAGCAGCTTTCAATTCGGTTAGCAGCATATCATAACATGTGAATTTAGATAACTCTTCATAAAGCTTTTCCCTGTTTGACAGGTTGAATGATATTCTTGCAATTGTACAATTATATTCTTTTTCAAGATATCGTTTAATATTTTCCTCAGCCATGCTTTTTGCAGTCAGGACCACAAAAACCCTCCTGCCGTTTAGAGGATGCAATGGTTTAGGCCTGAATATGGATTTTATTATCCCTGCCTCCGGATTGGCTTTTCTTATCTGCCCGGCAAGAAAGTCGATCTTTGCGTTATCAGCAAGAGGTTGTTCACACATAGTTAAAAATACAATATCTGACTTCAGTATCCTATATATCCCTAGATATCCCACAATACTTTCCCAGCTTTGGTCTGCACCTATCATACATATGCAGTAGTCTGTTGTAACAGGAGGAACGGACGCTCCGCTGCCCTCGACAAGTATTATGTCAGGGTTAGTCTTTTCGCAAAGACTGATTCCCTGCCTGATATTGGACAGGAAAAACTTGCCCCCGAATCCCCCGCCACATCTCCGGCAACCTATAGTATCGACTCCTGAAAAAAGCGCATCTTCTATATAATCCGAGCTCGCATGCAAACCTTTCCGGGAAATATCCAGAAGATACTCTGGAGTTATGCTTATCTCGCTTCCTTTTATAAGCTGGGGCTTTGCCGGGCCTCCCCTGCCCATTGCCAGAATACAGACTTTCTTTTTTTCAGATAAAAGGCCGGCTAAATAAGAGCTAACTGCAGTTTTACCTATCCTTTTTCCTGTCCCTATTATAAGAATGCTTGGTTTCGTAAAACTATAAACAGGATATTCATGTTCAAAATAAAAATCCGGCCCCAGGTATGTACACCTGCAAGAAAGACAGTAAGATGCTATTTTCATGCGGGACAAATAATTTACTACTGGCTCATCGCTAAGGTCATAAACAAAGTCCGGATTTAAACTTTTAAGCGCAAAAATAAAATCCTTCTCAAGGTCCCTGATTTTTATTACTTTATGTCCGTAAAACTCTTCAAGATTACCGGATATAAGTTTTTCTGTACCACCCAGGAATATAATGCCTCCGAAAGAACCTGTGAAGATCTTTTTTAACTTTTCAACCGCAGCCAGGTTTATCCCGGGATAATGCTCGCCATCTATTAATGCTACGAGTCTTTTACTGGAATTTTGCCTGCTCTTTAATAAATCTATCATTTAATTTACTCTTTGAAGTCTTTCTTTCAAGACCTATGATTTTTTCAATCCTGTCAAAAGGGTACCTCCTGAAAATATCTATCTCGTCTTCCCTTATATGAATTATATTGTAATTAGGTTCGATCCTGCCCCTTAACCTTAGGCTTGAAACGGTGCCTGCGGTAATTATGTACATGTCCTCAACCCTCCAGAGATATGGCACATGTTTATGTCCGCAGAGCACTATATCAACATTAGACTCAACCAGCACTTCGAGCACATCACCTGCATCGTGGACAATATTTCTTTCCCTCCCTGTGCCAGGTACGGGAATAAGGTGGTGATGCATCGCAAAGATCTTTAAGTCCTGGGTCTTTGCTTTATTAAACTCGTTTTTTATCCATTTGTAATATTCCCGGCCTATCTGTCCATTATCAAGGTCGGGCTCACTTGAATCCACTGCAACAATTATCAGCTCATCTGTCTGGAAGCTTGAATATCTTTCACCAAAAATATCCTCAAAATGCATGTATCCGACGTTTCTTGAATCATGGTTTCCAGGTTTAATAAGGACATTCCTGCATTTTATTGGTGAAATATAATTTTTAACAGTGTCATATTCCCGCCTGTAACCCATGCCTGTTAAGTCACCCGTGATCATTACAATATCAGGCTTCAGTTCATTTATCTCATCCACGCATCTTGTCAGCAGGCTCGGGACAAAATCTGATTCACCAACATGAAGGTCGGATATTTGTACGATAACAGTTTCATTTTTACTTTCTGACATCATTTACCTCTTATATTAATTTAAACTTTATTCAAATGTTTATTTAGCTTTGTATAATTCTACTATTTTTGCTGATGTTTTAACCAGATAAAAATTTAAAATTACTCTAAGTTTTAAAGACTTTAATCTTCTCAGCAATATCGCTGTATTTTTTTTCACCTCTCAGGAACCTGCAGCAAGAATTAAAATAACTGTCATTGCGCTCTATATACCTGTAAAATAACATAACTGAGTTATAAAAAATCATGTTAAGAAGAAGCGATATCTTTATATCCCTGCCAATGTCATTTTTAATATTCTCATAATAATCCCTGAAATAAAAATCTGAATTTTTAAGTGCCGCAATTATACTGCTAGCTGCATATTCTGAGCTCCTGGCTGCATTATACAGCCCTTCGCCTGTAAATCCATCACAAAAACAGGCAGCGTCGCCTACAGCAATTATCCTGTAGCCGCAAAAAGGTGTGTCCTCATTCCTGACTGGTATACCATGGGCTAAGATCTCTGGAGAACTGCTATAGCAACAGGATTCTGCAAGGAATTTTTTAAGATATCTCTTTACTCCTGCAGCGTTTTTGAAGGGTGCGCCCATTCCACAGGAAATCTTTTTTTTCTTTGGGAAGACCCAGCAGTAACCATTCTTCACTCCCATAAAATCGAGCCTTACAGAATCATTCAAGTCAAAAACATTGCCTTTGTTATCTTTTATTATTTGTCCTTTTTCAGGCCATGGATAATCAATGTTTGCTTCATATCCTATTATTTTTTTTATCTTTTTCCCGGAAGTCAAAAACCTGTGTACGCTGCCCCTGAAACCATCGGCTCCGACGATGACCTTTGCTTTATAGCTGGCTTTACTGGTGTTTAGCTGCACATGGTTTTCAAGAATACTGAAATCCAGGACTTTCTCCCCGAATTTAATCCGGCAGCCGGACTGGGACGCCTGTCCTGACAAAAATAAGTCAAATATGTCTCTGCTCACAGTATACATTATAGGGTCAGGACTTTTTTTAAGGAAAATATTTTTATTCTTAATTGAAAAATATATGCCGTTAATCTTATTTTCAATTACCTGGCTGATATCAAAGGGGATAAACCCAAGGGTTCTATGCTGGATACCTCCAGCACAGATTTTTTCCCTCGGGAAATTCTCTTTTTCTATGATGAGGGTTCTGATATCATTATTTACCAGATAATATCCAAGTAAGCTTCCTGCAGGACCGCAGCCGGAAATGATTACATCATAAAAATTATTCATGAGATAATTTTATATAAAGAAAAACTAAAATAAAAGAAAATCAAACCCGGGTTATTTATACCTGTTATTTTTTCCTATAATCAGAAATATAAAGCATCCCGTATGGATCACGCCCTGCCAGGAAATCCGCAGCTTTCATTGCAGGTATAATGCCTTCTATCAGCGGATCTGTAATAGGAGCAGTAAGCCCGTTAATTATCGACATCGTAATAAAGTGGATATTAAGGAGCTCCCTGTTGGGCATACCGAAACTTATATTTGATGCACCCATTGTAGTAGAGACGCCAAATTCCGCTACAACCTGGCGCATTGTCTCTAAAGTTATCCTTCCTGAATTAGTATCCGTAGAAGCTGTCATGACAAGACAGTCGACTACAAGGTCTTCCCTTTTTATGCCAAGCGCTTCTGCTCTTTGTATTATTTTCCTTGCAACTTTGACCCTTGATTCAACATCATTCTTAATGCCTTCGGAATCCATTGTAAGGCAGACAACTGCGCTTCCGCTTTCCTTGACCATTGAAAGCACTTCCTCCATTGATTCTTCCTTGCCATTGACCGAATTTATAAGCGCTTTATAAGGGTAGACTTCAAGAGCAGCTTTTATTGCCTTCGGATTTGCAGAATCGATGCAGATAGGCCTGTCGGTCACTTCCATAACTGTTTTGATGGCAATAGGCAGCATCTCCACTTCATTGACCCCTACTGCTCCAACATTGACATCTATTATATGGGCACCG
>CAYGYY010000073.1:0-10366 GCA_964354265.1 uncultured Actinomycetota bacterium | reverse complement strand
CCCTCTATTACGGCAATTGTTTTTAACGTAGTAGCATCTTGCCATGCGGAGACTCCATATGTTCCATTTACAACTCCGGTAGGCGAGTAATCAAATGTACCTGTAGGCCCGACATAGTTTATGTCTTCGCCTGCTTCAATTGCTTTAAATCCTTCTTCATAACTGTATACTTCCTTGCCAGGAGCATTTGCCACTTCATGCATGGCAGCTGCCCAGTTAGCCACGTCCAGTGAACCGGATTGCTTTATGGCAAGCATGGTACAGGTGATAAGATCGTAATACTGCATTGTATATGAGTCGGAAGCATCATTGAAAGCTGCATAATTAGGAGTGCCGTTCCAGGCCTTTGAATAAAAATCCCATGCAGGACCTTCCTGATATGTGAAGCCTACAATATTTACCGACTTTTGTTTCTCTATTGCTTCCATGGTAGCAGTGCCGACAAAGTCTGCAAACTGCCAGTCTGTTGGCCCGACAAAATTAGTAGACATGCCCAATTCTGAAGCAGTTTTGACTAATAAGCCGCCACCAGAAGCATCTGTAAATGCTATTACTGCATCAGGTTTGAGGTTCCATGTAGCTGTAATTTCGGCTCTATATGTTTCTTCCAGCTCGATATCTATCACTTCTAAAACTTCCAGGCCTATAATTTCAGCAGCCTGTACTGCAATATTTTTTTGCTGCTGTGCGCTGTCAAATAGAGCGCCTATTATAACACAGTTCTTTGCTCCAAGATCAGCAGCCCGAACTACAGCTGCTATACCCTGGTCAACGTCTTGAGGACTTCCTCTAAACAGTGGTTCTTCTGCGGTACCGCCATATTTCGGTGCAATGCTGCCGCCATGGACTGAAGGCAAAAGAGGCCTGTTATTGTCTTTGATATACTGAAGAAGCCAGTCTCTATAAGTAAGGTACTCATATCCTACATTAAGCAGTATATCAACTTTATTGCTGTCAACATCCCTCATCACCCACTGCTGCTCTCCGATAGTACCTTCGTCACTATGTATGATTCTTACGGCTTCTCCGAGGGGCGGCATTTTATTTATGAATTCCAATGTGAAGTCTGCAGCTGCAGCAAATCGAGGGCCTACAGAAGCATATGGACCTGTCCAAAACGTTCCATGGCCTATTGTGATCGGGGTTGTAGTGGCTGCTGCCGTTGTCTCAGCTGCTGCCGTTGTCTCAGCTGCTGCCGTTGTCTCAGCTGCTGCCGTTGTCTCAGCTGCTGTTTCTGCAGGTTCTGCTGTACAACCCGTGATTGACATTACAGCTACGATTGAAACAATAGCTATAACTGATAAAAATATTTTTACTTTACTCATTTCTTTTTTTCCTTTTTTTTAAAATTGACAATATTTTTTGGTTTATCTCTGTAAACCTCCTTTCAAAGTATTTGTTGATTGGTTTAATTTATTCTGCTGCGCCTCCTTTCAAAGTATTTAAACTAATCGTTTATAAAAAGTAAAACCTTAAAACTTACAAAAGTGAAATTTAAAAAAAATTGTGTTTGTTCCTGATGTACCTATATCTATTCGGACTCTATATTTATTTATTAAAAATATTGTTCCTTATCCAGTTTGATAACTATTATATCCATATAAAATATATCCATATAAAAAACTTATTGGAGTTATAGAATTAAACATATGGGTTTTTCAAAACAGTTTCAAAATAAATAAGATTATAAAATTTCATAAAATTTATAAATTTAAAACTATTAAATGCTAAAAAAGAAGCGAAATAATGTACAGTTTTGCACAATTTTTCCTTATAATAATTTATTATAACTGTAAAGTCAATATTTTTTGTAATTTTATAAAATGAATTGCACAAAAGTACAAATGTTTGTACGATTTATTCAAGGACTGATGTTCATAACGGAATTACTGAAACTTGTTTATAAAAATAATAACTACATTTAAAAACTTAATCAAATCTAAATTATTATATCCCTACTATCCTCTTCCACATTTTTACCCATTCTTTTGCTCTTGCAGGAGTGCATTTTGAAGAGTAAACATCACGGCATATTATTTCCAGGCAGCCATTTTTAGTTGCATCCCTTGTCTGTATGGCTTCTTTTTCCACCAGGTCCCAGTTTGGAGTTTCAGTACTTACATAAGCAGGTGTCGGTTTCCTGCTGTATACATAATCCTTACCCAGTAAATCTCCTGCTTTCTGGAAATCATTCCAGTGTGACACTGAAACTATGCGAAGGTTCTTTATTGCTTCCTTGACATATGGGAACCTGTCATCCATTCTTTCACAGCACCCATAGTATGATAATCCAAACATATTTGCCAGCTCCGAAATGTACGGCAGGAAGAACTCGCTGTACATTTTTGGCGACATGCATTCTGTTTCCTGTGACTCCGGCCAGGTCCAGCAGTCTTTCAGCTCGACTTCCTTATCTGTGCCAACAGCCGGCAGGTCAGACACATAGCCATAGCATGAAGGCCCGGCAAACTGGTTATCTGTATTAAAGTCCAGTATTTTTTCATCTTTGAGGAATTTAAAAAATCTTTTTTTATCATCCACCAGGAACCTGCAAAGCGAATGGAGAGAATCCGGATAGTCATATACCCATGTCATTATTTTTTCTGTTCCGATCAGTTTAAAAAGGTCCCAGGTCACACCTAAAAAATTATTCCCGGTAAAAGGCTGGTTGCCAAGGTCAAAGTCAAAATTGTCAAAATTTCCAAGTTTTATGGGCAGGATATCACCGAATATGCTGCCCAGTTTTTCAACCATTTCTAAAGTTGGTTTTTTATCTATCTTGAAGGTCCTGGGAGTAAGCCTTTTGACATCATCCGGCTTTTTTATTGGAAAATTGGATATATATGCAAGTCCTATTTCTTTTGCCTGATGCTCTTCGATTTTAATTTCACCAAAGTCTTTCCCGGTAACCACAAGTCCCGGCCCCCACCAGGCAATACGAAAATACGGCTCTAAAACAACATCATCGTCCATCTCATCAAACTGTCTGATTGCAAACATCATTCTTTTTTCAACATTCTGCAGAAGCGCGTCTTCGCATTGAAGCTTGTAATCATCAAGATAGCCCTCAAGCCAGAAAGGTTCAAATATTATCATCGGTCTTTGAGGCTTTAAATCATGAAGGTCTTTCCAAAGTTTCTTCCTTATTGGCATTACATCCATCTGCGCAATTTCCATATATCTTTTTGCCATTTCACGCAGGACTTTTACATCATTTTGGTTTGCACTGTTGTTTTCTTGCATATAACACCTCTTTTATATTTTTTTTATATTTATTAATCTGCCGGTTATTTCTGTAAATGTGAAATACGCTTATATACCCCATTTTTATCAAGTGATTCATAAATGTCACGATATATTCCAAATAACTCCTCGTATACTCTTACATTTCCGGGAACCGGCTCATATCTTTTATCAAATTTAACAAGATCGTCAGCAGCTTCCCTGATATCTTTATACATCCCGACCCCTACTGCGCCGCACATTGCAGAACCCAGGGAACCTGCATCTTTTACCTTTAACGTCTCGGTGGTAATATTATAACAATCTGCCTGTATCTGGTTCCATATTTCAGATTTTGTAGCCCCGCCTATTATGCGCACTTTTTCTACTTTTATATTATTTTCCTTGATGCTGCTGATGGTAAGCAATGAATTTGTTTTACTTTATTTATAATAAAATAAAAGGCCTTTACAAGTAAAACAATTATTTTATCCGTATTCCTTATTATGTCAACATGTTCCCGCTTATTGCTTGCGTGTTCCAGATTGTTTAAGAAAGGACCTGTTGAAATGAATTAATTATGTTAGATTTGTTATAATTAACAGGTATGGCCTTGCTGAAATCTTTTTAGTTTTTCAGGCTTGATTTTTTATTATAATACAAATTAATATGGTAAATATCATGATAAAAAATAGCATATTCGGAAAAGCTTTATCTAAAATCGGAAATTTTTTAAACAGGTTGTCTATCCCCTATATGATAATCGGGGGCCAGGCAGTTCTGGTGCACGGCTAGCCCCGGCTTACAAAGGATATAGACATTACGTTTGGGATAGGTGTTGAAGATTCAGGATCGATACTGAATAACCTTAGCGACATAAATTAACATCCTTTAAAAAATGAACGAATTATTTTTTAAAATATTTGAATCACTCCCGCAGCAGGGCCCGGGTGATGACAATTCCACTGCAAGGGCATTCGCGTTGCTGCATGACCTGCCTGCCAACCCGAAAATCCTTGATATAGGATGCGGCAGCGGCAGACAGACAATTGCGCTTGCAGGGATCTGCCCTGGTTGCCTTATAACCGCAGTAGACCTTCATGGGCCCTTTATTGATTTGCTTAAAAATAAAGCGCACGTGGCCGGATATGATGGAAGAATAACCTGTCTTGTAAATGATATGGCAGCGCTTGATTTTCCCCCGGAAAGTTTTGATATCATCTGGTCTGAAGGCGCTGCTTATTCCATAGGATTCTTAAATGCAGTAAGCGTATGGCATCCTTTTTTAAAACCTGCCGGGTATATGGCATTAAGCGAGCTTTCATGGAAAAGCAAGGATGCTCCACAGGAAATAAAAGACTTTTTTTCTAAGGAATATCCTGATGTGAAATATTTTGAAGACATTAAAGCTCAACTGTCTGTGGCCTGTCCCGGGCTTTCTGTCCAGGATTCTTTCTTTATCCCTGACCTTTCATGGCGGACAGGCTACTATAATCCCCTGAATGAAAAAATATGTGAGTACAGGGCTCGATATCCAAAAAATGAAGAAGTACAGGGAATGCTTGACAGTTTTGAGCTTGAGATAGAAATGCATGCCAGGTATGCAGAGTACTATGGCTATATTTTTTATATCTTGAGGAAACAAAGCTAAGAAATAGTAGGCTTTGATTATTATCGCATCTCACAACTTCAATGCCGGCATACCTGCGTGGGTAAGTTGCTAAAGATGTTTAAGATTAATATAGAAAGAAAGAGAATATTTTAATTGTATAAACCTCTTATAGCAGAGTTTATAAAATCTATTCTTGAGAGCTCTTCCACAGGAATTGATATTAAAAAGGTACCCCCTGTTGCAAAATCACTCATATTCAGGGAATTATTTTTCACCTTCCAGCACCAGATTACCTCCAGAATCATTAACCAGGGTAAGCTTACCGCCCTCAGTACTGCCGGTAAGTGTTTGATTGTTTATGATTTTAAAAAACTGATCCTCAAGCTCCATATTAGGGCATGCCATCATTGTAGAAGCAACCTCGCCAACAGTAACCGAGTCGGATTTGTATTCAGCGCCACCGAAAAAGCTATTGCACCCTGAATTTCCTGAGATTTCTCCCTTTCCGGTATCAAATATAATTACCGGAAGGCCTTTCATAAAATCATCAGGATCCAGTTCTTTACCGTCCATCATTATTACAGTCCAGGTCCCATCGAATTTGATTTCTTCCTGTGATTTGCCTGCCTGTCCTGAGCTGCATGAAGTAGCGCCAAGAAACATGGACATCAGCAGGATAGAAATCACTGTTATGACGGACCCGATTGTTTTTTTACTCATAATTCTCTCCAGTTTTTTATTGTTATTATCTTGTTTTAAATTCTTGCCTATTATTTTTTATTATTATTTATTATTATTCTCTGTTAATTATTCTTGCCCGTCTGATACGGCTATTGGCGATAATTAAAAACATATTTGAATTAATTATTATATTGTAGAAGATTAAACAAATACAGGTAAAATTTCTAAAAATACTCATATAAAAAATACCATTTGAAAAAAGCCAGTCCTTTTATCCATTAATGACTTTTATTTTTAAAATTTTTATTTTTTACTTGACATGCAAAAAAAAACAAATTAAATTACTACTATTACTACTAATTTTATAGTTAATTAAACAGATGAGAATATCAACACGGTCAAGATATGGAATAAGGATGATGATAAACCTTGCTGCCAATTACAGCAGGGGGCATGCTTTCTTAAAAGATATTGCCAGAGAGGAAGAAATCTCGGAAAAGTACCTGAGCCAGATAGTCATCCCCCTGCGCAGGGCGGGGTTTCTTTCGGCAAGCAGGGGTGTACATGGAGGCTACAGGCTGGCATACCATCCCTCAAGGATAACAGCTAAGGATATTGTGGAAGTGCTTGAGGGCGACCTTTGCGTTCTTGAATGCGCACGGGATGAAGCTGCCTGCAACAGATCAGGCAAATGCCCAAGCAGGGATTTATGGATAGCATTGGGCGATACTATATCAGGATTTTTAAGTTCCATAACTCTTGAGGAACTTGCGAAGTCAAAAAATGAAAAAGACCAGATACTCCTTCAATACAGTATATAGAGCATTAAAGATGGAGCACGATAAAAAATTAAAATATATATTAAAAGTTATTAAAAGATGGCAAAAAAGTTAAAAAAAGAAACGGCAGCTAAAAATAATTCCAAAAGCCTGTCTAATATTAAAACAACTGATAATAAGAGTCAGCTTGATTTTAAGTATTCTTCTTTGAAGGCTGAAATTAAGTCTTATGGAAGCCTTGCAGTTGCATTTTCAGGTGGAGTCGACAGCTCTTTTCTTTTAAAAATTGCATCAGAATTACTCGGGGACAGGGTAATTGCAGTAACACTTAAATCGGCAACCTTTCCGCAGCGTGAGATCGACCGTGCAATAGAATTTGCAGCATCGCACAAAATAAAACACATAATAATAGATGAAGATGCAACTTGCTACCCTGCTTTTATAAAAAATGACAGGAACAGGTGCTATTACTGCAAGCATGCAGGATTTAAAAAAATAATTGAGATTGCCGCACAGAATGGTTTTAACAATGTTGCTGATGGCGCAAATCAAGATGATGTGGCAGACTACCGGCCCGGGACAAAAGCTGCTGAAGAGCTCGGGGTCTTAAGCCCCCTAAAAAAGCATGGATTCACAAAAGAAGAAATAAGAAAGATTTCAAAAGATTTGGGGCTTGCCGGATGGGATAGGCCTTCATTTGCATGCCTGGCAAGCAGGATACCTTACGGTACCCGGATAACGGAAAGCCTATTGTTAAAAATCGATAAGCTCGAGTCATTCCTGCTGGAGAAAGGATTGAACCAGGTGCGGGTGCGACATCATGGTGATATAGCAAGGATAGAAGTTGCAAAGGAGGATTTTTCAACTCTGCTTGAAAAAAATTTAATGCCTGGGATTGTCACGGAATTCAAGAGGTCCGGATACCTTTATGCTACTCTTGACCTCGAGGGATACAATGCAGGAAGCATGAACCGGACAATAACCGAAGGCAGCTAAAATGAGCGGTTAAAAAAGTTTATGAAACAAATATTACCTTATATTAACAATATTAATTTAATTGATTTTCTTGTTTGAGAATGGAGAAAATAAAATGACAAAATTAGATAAAAAATTAAAACCTGAAACAATAGCTTTACATGGCGGGCAGGAAGCCGACCCGGCAACCGGGGCAAGGGCAGTCCCGATATACCAGACTACCTCTTACCAGTTTAAAAGCACCGAGCATGCCGCAGACCTTTTTGCCCTGAAGGAATTCGGGAATATCTATACCAGGCTGATGAACCCGACCACTGATGTCCTTGAAAAAAGGATGGCTCTTCTTGACGGAGGGATTGGCGCTCTTGGAGTTGCAAGCGGCCAGGCAGCAATAACAATTGCCGCATTAAATATAGCAAGAGCCGGAGATGAAATAGTATCTGCTGATAATCTCTATGGTGGCACTTACAATCTCTTCCACTATACATTTGAAAGGATGGGCATAAAAGTCAATTTCATAAAATCAAATGACTTTGAAGGTTTCAGGAAAGCAATAAATAAAAATACTAAAGCAATATATGCCGAATCAATTGGAAATCCAAAACTGGATATTGCAGACCTGGATGAATTGTCAAAAATCGCCCATGATAACGGAATACCTCTAATCCTCGATAACACTTCTTCGCCCTACATCATGAAGCCTATCGACCATGGGGTGGATATAGTAGTGTATTCTGCAACGAAATTCATTGGCGGCCACGGCACTTCCATAGGCGGCTTGATTGTCGACTCAGGTAAATTTGACTGGACAAATGGCAAATTCCCCCTGATTGCAGGACCTGAACCCGCATATCATGGACTTGATTTTATCGAGGCTTTTAAAGATGTCGGCAATATCGCATATATCCTCAAGGCAAGAGTAGTCCTATTAAGGGACCTTGGCCCTGCCATGTCCCCTTTTAACTCTTTCCTGTTCTTACAGGGTCTTGAAACGCTTCCGATCAGAATGATAAAACACAGTGAGAATGCGCTTGCTGTTGCAGGATATCTTGAAAGTCATCCTCTGGTAAGCTGGGTCAACTACCCTGGACTTCCTTCAAGTCCGGAAATGGAAAAAACCCGTAAATATCTGGATAAGGGTGCAGGAGCGATAATTGGATTCGGTATCAAAGGCGGTATTGAAGCAGGCAAAAAATTCATAAATTCGCTCCAGCTCATTTCGCATCTTGCAAATATCGGGGACGCAAAGACGCTTGCAATCCATCCTGCAACTACCACCCATCAGCAACTTTCTGAGGATGAAAGGCTGGCAACCGGGGTTACTCCAGATTTTGTCAGGCTCTCAATCGGCCTTGAAAATATTGATGACATCCTTGCAGATATTGCACAGGCGTTAAAAAAATCACAGAAATAGATTTATAATCGAAAGGAAAATCAAGATGACCAAAATATATGATGATATCACAAAGACTGTCGGCAACACTCCGCTTGTAAGAATAAATAAGATTTCTGAAGGTCTTGGCGCAACTATTCTTGCAAAGCTTGAGTCGTTTAATCCCCTTTCGAGCGTCAAGGACCGTATAGGTGTTGCCATGATAGATGCTGCAGAAAAAGCAGGAAAAATTAATATGGATACAGTCATAATAGAGCCGACCAGCGGCAATACAGGGATTGCGCTTGCATTTGTCTGCGCTGCAAGAGGCTACAGGCTGATTTTGACTATGCCTGATACAATGAGTGTGGAAAGGCGCCAGCTGCTGAAGATATTTGGTGCAGAAGTCGTCCTTACAGAAGGGGCAAAAGGGATGACAGGCGCTGTCCAAAAAGCTGAAGAGCTTGCAAAAGGGGCCAGCAACAGCTTCATCCCCCAGCAGTTCAGTAATCCTGCAAACCCTGAAATACACAGGAAAACAACTGCGCTGGAAATACTGGAGGATACCGGGGGAAGAGTTGACGTCTTTATTGCAGGAGTCGGTACGGGTGGTACACTTACAGGTGCCGGCAAGGTCCTTAAAGAAAAAATACCGGGAGTAAGAATCATTGCCGTTGAACCAAAGGATTCACCCGTATTGTCAGGCGGAAATCCCGGCCCCCATAAGATACAGGGAATCGGTGCAGGATTTATCCCCGAGATTCTTAATCGCAGCATAATCGATGAAATCATTACAGTTGAAAGTGAAGATGCCGGGGCCATTGCCAGAAGGCTTGCAAAAGAAGAAGGCATTCTTGCAGGCATATCCTGCGGAGCTGCAATGTGGGCCGCGCTTGAAGTGGCAAAAAGGCCGGAAAATAAAGGCCTGACAATTGTTGTAATCCTTCCCGATACCGGTGAGAGATACCTCTCAACCTGGTTATTCCAGGAATAATACATTAGGTGTCTGCTTGTTTTTTTATTCTTGGTTTATAGTCTTCTAGATATCTTTTAATTTGGGCCATAAAAATAGAGATAGCAAATAATGTGTAAATTGCATTAATTGCATTATTTGCTATCTATTACAAATGGAATTTATAATTTATTGTTATTTGTTTTTACCATTGCCCTTTCCATTATTGGAGTGATTGCTTCCATTGGAATTGCCCTTTATTTTATTGTCTTTGTCTGAATTTTCGTTTTTATCTTTATTATCCGGTAATTCATTTGAAGTCTGTTCAATGTTATTTATTTCTTCATCTTCTTCCTGACCGGTGCCATTGCCAGGGTTCAATGAAGCCATATACTCAAGATATTGTTTTATTGCTTCTTCAGCCTTTAATACAGCTTTTGAACTGGACTGTATTGCATTGTTAAGACCTGAAAGCGAAGGGTGCACAGGATTCATGGACAAATGATTTTCTATTACCCTGTTAAGGACTGCAAGGTGTTTTGACCTGGATTCCAGGATATGCTGCAGGTGGGCAAGCCATGCTTCAGGGTCTGTATATTTTAATTCAGATTCTTCAAATTCAGCCTTGGCTGTCCCGCAGTCGGGGCAACTCCAATCCAGGGGCAGTTCTGCAAATGGAATACCGGGAACTACAGATATATCCGGCTCTGTTAAGGGATCGGGGTCAATTATTCCAAGGGCGGGATCATATACAAATCCGCAAACGGGACAGG
>CAYGYY010000072.1:0-10463 GCA_964354265.1 uncultured Actinomycetota bacterium | reverse complement strand
TTTCGGGTACTGGTAACAGTTCCAGCGCCGGTTTTTTTTATATTCTTCATAAGCCCTTGCTCCTCAAATAATAATATTACTAATAGAAATCTGAACTATACCTATCTCTAAACTTGAAATCTATGCTTGTACTTGAGACTTATACTATCATTTTTTAGACTTGCGCCAAGCATATACCTATACCTATGGTATAGGTATAGAGAATACCGCAAAGGTACGGGGCGTGTCAAGAGTTTTTTATTTTTTTACTCTGCAGATAAAATAGATCCAGGGGCTGTCGCGCAGGTTATCCGATGGGCCGGCTTCTACTCCTTCTTTCGAATAAGAAATAATGGAATAAAAACCATGTTGCTGTAGCTGAATTAATTGGAATCCATATGAAATATAATATATCCTTGCCTTACCGCCAAGCGAATTATCATATATCATGCCATATCCATTAGAACGTAATCTCTTTATCATCCTGCCAGTATCGAAACTGAGATTTAAAAGATGCAACCTGACATAAATGAAGATACTTTTTAAGGCGCTGAATACTTTATTGCCTGAAATACTGCTTTTTTTTGCATCATACTGTGCATCAGTACTTTCACCGGTACGATGCTTTTTATTATTACCGGTATTATTTGAAAAAAGTTTACTGAAAATATAGCCGATAGAAAACAATCCCTCCAGGCCCTGCCAATCCAGATTATGGGAAGAAAAACAAAAATAACCTCCATTAACCAGGACCCTCCTGATTTCTTTAAGAGCAGCAGACCGGTCTTCCTGGCCGAAGCTGTCGATTCCGTTAAAACTGAACAATACAAAATCAAAACTGTTGCTTTCAAAACAACTCATATGCCTGGCATCACATTCAATAAAGTCAAATCGATTGCCAAATTTTTTCCGGCATTCTGAAATCATTCCAGGAGAATAATCCGCACCGGTATAGCTTTTCACCAGTGGTGCAAAATAGCTGGTGGTCCTTCCACCCCCCACCCCCATATCAAGCATTCTAGCCCCAGGCAAAAACGCTGCAAGTTCCTTGATTATCTGTTCTTCAGATTTAAAAAGGTATTCCCTGCAGGCATAATCTTCATATATGCTCTTGTGATTGTATAATTTTTTTTGAGGCAAATTTTAACCTTTAATAAATTCTATATCTTGCCTTACTGTTTTTACAGTGGCAGATAAAAATATTTTTCATAAATCAGAGATATGTCCAGGCTGCTTTTTTCAACCCTATACATACAGACTGGAACACCGGTTTTTTCCTTCCAAAACATATTCCCCATTGCTCGTAAAAAGCTACCATTTCTTCGCTTACAAGTCTTTGCCTGATAGCGTCTTCTGTTAGGATATACTCGACATTCCCATCAGACATGCCGGTAACAGTTACACCTGAAATCCCATTTACAAGAAGCACTACGGCGCCTGCACCTGAATCTTTTCCGAAATTTGCATCCAATGCGCTTGTGCTTCCTGACCTTACCAGGTAACCGGGCACAGTTTCCCTGATCTGGGGGGCTTCGTTCATTTTTTTCACATATAAACCCTGCTCTTTCATGAAATCAGTAATCTCATTATCTTTCATCATACGATGTGTAAGTTGTTCACGCACATATTTTCCTACACCAGAGAGCTTTTTATGTCCAAAAGAATCTGTTGCTACAGATTCATCTGTTATGGATTTTCCGGTGGTGTCCCGCATACCTTCAGCTACAACAATCACATAAGTGCCAGCTTTATACTCACTTTCACTTACACGCCTCATAAAAGTCTTTTTCATGTGTTGGTATACGACATCAAAATCCATTGGTATTTCCGGGATAAGTATACAGTCAGCATCGGCAGCAATACCGCCCCTGAAGGCCGTATGGCCGGCATAGCGGCCAAAAACTTCAATTATCATTACCCTGTTATGGCTATTGCCGGTGGTTTTTAGTTCATTTACATAATTTGCTATCCTGTTTACAGAAGAGTCCCCGCCTACAGAATAGGTGTTAAGGTCCAAATCCATAGTCTTTGGAACATGAACGCACGGGATGCCATTACTGTTCAAATCAACAACAACGCTGCCCGTGTCATCCCCGCCAGAAATTATAAGGGCTCCAATATTGAATTTTTGTAAACCATCGATTATTTTTTTATATTTGCCGGGGTCTTCTATTTTGGATATCTTGACTCTTGAATTACCGGCTTCTGAACCGGCAGTCATGGATGAAATCTGTTCTATTTTTCTTATATCCATTTTGATGATATTCCCGTGCTCATAAAGATTATAAAGTCCTGCATACCCATTAGGAATAACATAAGCATCTATACCATAAGAAATAGCCATTCCTGCAGCCCCTTTGATAACTGCATTCAATCCCCCGCAATCTCCTCCACTTGTAATGATCCCGATTGCTTTTCCTTTTAACATTCAAATATCCTTTCTTTGAGTTTATTTATATTGCATCCTTATTATTTTATTAATCGGGATAGATTATCCCCAGACATGTCTTTAATTCATCTTATAATCTCTACAGGCCTAAAATAATTATAATCTAAAAGATTACTAAAATCTTAAAAAATGCAATCGGTCATGCAAATATCACTATTTGGATGCCTGTTTTCCTGTACAATTTTTAGTTGTATATTTATTTAACATTCATTTTATGGTATTTTTTGACTTGAATATATCTATTCTGGTAAAATTCAAAAATCCGGGCGGTTAGCTCAGCTGGTTAGAGCGCTGCGTCGACATCGCAGAGGTCATTGGTTCAAATCCAATATCGCCCACCAGTAACACCAGTAATGCTTAGTCTGTAATCCAATTCAGTCATATTAAATAGCGTCTTTAATTGAAAGCTGTATCCTTTTCCTCAGAAGATCCACACCGATTACTTTTACCAGCACTTCCTGGTGAAGAGACAGTTTTTCTGCAGGATTTTTTATGAATTCCCTGGATATCTGTGAAATATGAACGAGCCCATCCTGTTTGACACCAATATCCACAAAAACCCCGAAATTTGTCAAATTCGTTATAATACCCGGAAGCACCATACCTGGCTGCACGTCTTCTATTGACGTTACTTCTTTCCTGAATTCAAAAACTGTTATCTTTTTCCTGGGATCCCTGCCGGGCTTTTCAAGTTCATCTATTATATCATTTAATGTAGGAAGCCCTACCCTTTTATCAATATACTCTTCCAGTTTTATCTTCTTTCTTATTTCACTGTCTATTATAAGGTCCGCAATACTGCACCCCAGATCAGATGCCATCTTTTCCACTATATAATAGCTTTCAGGGTGCACTGCGCTGTTATCCAACGGGTGCGCTCCATCCTGAATCCGTAAAAAACCTGCACACTGTATAAAAACTTTTTCCCCCATCCGGGGGACTTTCACAAGCTCCTCTCTTGACCTGAATGGTCCGTTTTCTTTCCTGAAATTAATGATGTTTGCGGCAAGGCCTGGACCCAGTCCCGATACATAGGTCAAAAGATGCCTGCTTGCAGTATTCAAGTTCACGCCTACCCTATTCACGCAACTTTCAACTACACTGTCAAGGCTTATCTTTAATTTACCCTGGTCGACATCATGCTGGTATTGGCCGACTCCAAGATTTTTGGCGTCTATTTTTACCAGCTCTGCCAGTGGATCCATTAGCCTCCTTCCTATTGAGATGGAGCCTCTTACCGTGACATCCTGGTCAGGGAACTCTTCCCTTGCAACAGGCGAAGCAGAGTAAATGGAGGCGCCGCTCTCGCTGACTACAAATATCCTGATATCTTTTCCAAATTCTATTTCATCAACAAAATCTCTTGTCTCCCTGCTTGCTGTGCCATTTCCTATGGCTATGGCTTCTATACCATATTTTTTTACCAGCTCATGAAGTTTCCTGCGGGCTTCTTCAGCCTGGTTTTGAGGAGGATTGGGGTAAATAGTGTCGCTTAACACCAGGTCGCCCTGTTCATTGAGCACCACCAGCTTACAACCCGTACGGTAACCGGGGTCCAGCGCAAGTACTCTTTCCTGTCCAAGGAATGGTGCCAGGAGAAGCTGTTGCAAATTCTCATTGAAAACTTTTATAGCTTCATTGTCAGCAGATTCTTTTGATATTTTTGCAAATTCTGTTTCTATTGAAGGGGCTAACAGCCTTTTAAAAGAGTCCTTAATTACCATTCTTACCAGGTTTGATGATTTGCTGCTGCCTTTAATAAAAATCCTTTCAAGGACAGGCAGGGCGCTTTCCTCATCTATCGTGATTGCGACTCTCAGGAATCCCTCTTTTTCACCCCTTCTTATTGCAAGCAAGCGGTGAGAAGGACACTTATTCAATTCTTCTTTGAATTCAAAATAATCCCTGTATTTTTCTCCTTCTTCTTCATGCCCGGAAGTTATTTTTGAGCTTATTAAAGCCTGCCTTTTAAATAAATCCCTGATACTCTCCCTGGCTTTTTTATCTTCACTTATCCACTCTGCAATAATATCACTGGCACCCTGCAGGGCTGCAGTTATAGTTTCAACATTTTTATTTAAAAATTTCCTGGATTCCACCTCCGGGTCTACCGAAAGTTCCTGCTTAAAAATAAGAATTGCAAGGTCTTCAAGTCCTTTTTCTTTTGCAACTGTCGCCCTGGTTTTTTTCTTTGGTTTATAAGGCAGGTAAAGGTCTTCCATTTCAGTAAGTGTTACTGCATTCTTAAGCCTTGCCTTAAGTTCTTCAGTGAGTTTTCCCTGCCGTTCTATCTCGCCAGTTATTGTTTCCCTGCGACTGTCAATCTCTATGAGTTTTAAAATCCTGTCCCTGATCGATGTTACTGCCACTTCGTCAATCTCACCTGTTGCTTCTTTTCGATATCTGGAAATAAACGGGACAGTACAGCCTTCCATAAGAAGTTTTACTGTATTTTCTACCTGCCACTGCTTATAATTTAATTCTCCGGCAACAGTAATGATGTGTGAGTCTTGATAAAGGCTTATTATAATATCTGCCAATTTGGCTACCCTCTCAATTAAAATGTCTTTTACTGCATTTCATATTGGTCATAGCTATACTAACTAGGAATTATATATATTTGCCTGTATAAGACAATGTTTTACTTTTTATTTTTGCATAAATGGGCTGCCTAAATTCTAACAGTTTATAAATAAAATAATTTATTGAAAGCGCTTTTTCAGATTTCTTTAAAAACAGCTTTTATTAAAATATGCTTAAATATAGAATAATATTATTAGTGCTATTTAAATCTTGAAAAACTTTGAAAATAAGAAAAACTAAAAATGATAAGGAGGGATTGATACTCCATGGAGAGGCGAAATCTTGGAAGCAGCAATGAAAAGCTTTCAATTATAGGTTTTGGAGGCATTGTAGTTATGAATGAATCCCGAAAAGATGCTTCGCGATTTGTTTCACAAGCTGTAAGAAGGGGCATAAATTACTTTGATGTAGCTCCCGAATATGGAAATGCGCAGGAGATGATGGGCCCGGCACTAAAACCTTACAGAAAAGATATTTTTCTTGCATGCAAGACATTGGAACGCACCGCAAAATCAGCAGAGAAGGATCTGTGCGATTCTTTAAAAAAGCTAAAAACGGATTATTTTGACCTTTACCAGCTCCATGGTGTTATTACAATAGAAGAAGTCAACCGCATTACTGGGCCCGGAGGAGCGCTTGAAACTTTTATAAGAGCAAAGGAAAAAGGGTTAGTAAGGTATCTGGGGTTTAGCGCGCATTCCGAAGAGGCTGCAATTGCCTTAATGCAAGCATATGATTTTACAAGCATAATGTTTCCTTTCAACTGGGCATTATGGTTCAAGGATGGATTTGGACACGCCGTATTGAATTATGCAAATAATAAAGGGCTTGGTATTCTCGCTTTAAAGGCGCTTGCTAAAAGAGCTCTGAGGAAAGATGAGAAAAAAAAATGGAATAAGTGCTGGTATGCACCTGAAGACAGCTTTGACAAGGCTTCACTGTTTCTGAGATTTACTTTTTCACTTGAGGGCATAACTGCGGCAGTATCTCCAAGCCACGCGGAGCTGCTATGGCTTGCGTGTGATATCGCAGATAATTTCAAGCCTATTAATGATGAAGAGATATCTGAACTTAAGGAAAAATCAAAAGGTGCTGATACATTAATCCGGGGACTTAAAGAGAATTAAGAATTACTCCGGCATCCCTGTAATCTGAACCACTGATTTAGTGAAACAATTGCATTGATTTTTACATCTTAAGCTATAGGGATTAATGGTGGGCCTTTGTTTACTGAATTGGAAACAGATATTAAAAGACTTAATATTACTTTTCAGGCTAAATAATTCTTAAATAGAATTACAAAACTCATAAAATGTACTATTTGTTAATTAATTTATTTTTATGACTAAAAACAATGTAGGCAAAAAACTTATCACTTTAACAAAAACAAATGTCAAAAAATTTCTCGGTCATATTTGCTATTCATACGCTGGGTATAAAGTATTTGATTTTAGCAAAAGGTTAAATGGATATAAAAAAGAAAGGAACAGTATTTATCAGAAAATAGGGTATTATCCTGATTTAAAAAATCCTAAAAGTTTTAATGAGAAAGTCCTGTGGAAAAAAATATATGACCGAAATCCTCTCCTTCCTGTTATTTCAGATAAATATAAGGTAAGAGAGTATATAAAAAGAGTTATAGGAGAAAAAGAAGCTGAAAAGCTTTTAGTTCCATTACTTTACGTAACCGATAAGCCGGAAAATATTCCTTTTGATACTTTTCCAGAAGAATATGTAATCAAGCCAAACCATGCAAGTGGAAAGATTATTTTTGTCGAAAAAATAGAAAAACAAAAAAAGTACACTATCATAGAAAGACAAAAAACTACTATACTTTCTGACTGCAAGGCATCAAGAGAGCAGATTATAAATGTCTGCAACAAGTGGCTATCAACACCGTATGGGTTCTGTAACCATGAATGGGCTTACCAGAAGATAAAACGAAAAATAATTATTGAAAAACTCTTACTCGATAATAGCCAAAAAATTCCTGTTGATTTCAAGTTCGAAGTATTTCATGGTAAGTGTCATTTTATACAAGTTTGGTATGACAGATTTGTTAGAATAAACAGGGCTTGGTATACACCGGATTGGAAATATATAAATATTCAAGGCAGTACCAGTCAATCAAAATATAAGAAAAAGCCTGATAAGCTTGAATCCATGATAAAACTGGCAGAATTATTAGGGAAACCTTTCGACTTTGTCCGCGTAGATTTATACCTGGTAGATAACAGGATATATTTTGGTGAACTGACAAGTTACCCAAAGAGTGGTAGAATTTCCTTTAATCCGGCATCTTTTGATTTTGAATTGGGATCAAAATGGAAAGTGGTTCCCAAGTATTGGAAATAATACAAAGTTTCTATGATATTATATTTTGATGGTAATTAAAAAATATTTAAACAGGGGGAAATATTTTGAAGAAAATGACATTTGCTGTGATAGTATTTCTGGTAATAACATTGGTTTTCTTTTTCATAGCATCATCACTGGGAGGGTGTAAAAATACAACGCCGAAACAACTCAATATTTGTACATGGGAAGGATATGTGCCCGAAGCAGCAATTACTTTATTTGAACAGGAAACTGGAATAAAACTAAATATAGCATTTGCTACTGATAATCAAAGGATGCTGGCTCTCATAAAAGGTGGAGGGAAAGCAGATATCGTTATGCCGACCCAAAGTAACATCAATAGATATTATGAGGCTGATCTTGTACAGCCTCTTGATTTAAAAAATATTAAAAATTATGAAAAAGTTTCTGAGTCTTTTAAAGATGAACTCTGGACAAAATGGAATGGTAAGCAAATGGGGTCTGGAGACGTCTATGCAATACCATATGTTTTTGGAACCAGCGGGCTTGTTTTAAATACTTCAAAATATACAAAAAGTCTTGAAGATATAGGATGGGAAGTTTTATTTGATACAGATTTAAAAGGAAGGGTATCATCAAGAAATAACATTGAATCTCTGATGCTTATACTTGATTTATATGGTATTCCAAGGGAGAATTTTGTAACTGACACACAAGATACTCTGTATAGTATCAGGGATAAAGCAATAGCACTTAAAAATAATGCTTTAAAATTTTATACTACAAATGCAGAAATTTCTGATCTTTTGAAGAATGAAGAAGTCTGGGTCAGTCATATCTGGGACGGTGGTGGAAGAAAACTGTCGCAATTTGACCCCAAATTTGTATTTACTCTTCCAAAAACCGGAGGGCTGGGTTGGACAGATGCATTTATGATTTTAAAAAATGCAGCAAATCCCGTTGGAGCCAATTTATTTATTGATTTTATGTTAAGACCTGAAATTGCAGCAATGTTAACAGAGCAGTCAGGTTTTAAAACAACAGTTAAAGGTGCTCTGGAAATGGCAAAAGGCATTGATAAAGATCTTTATAGTTTTACTGATGAGCAGTTGGCAAAACTTAAATGGAATCCTAATTTATCCGAAGATGCAATGTCCAGCTATATAGCTTTCCAGGAAGAATTATCAACAGTTCAATAAAAAAACAGAAAAAATATAGAATCATACCATAGTAAAAGACCATATTGAATAAAGCTGTAATAGGGAATTAAAATAAAAAAATCATGAAATAATAATTTAATTATAATAAAAGTGGTTCATAGCTCCTGATGGATTGGTGGTTCATGGGTGGTGAAGGAAATGGTTAAAAGTGGTTCATAGGTGTTGACGGTTTACACTGAGGTAAATATTGAAACCATCAATGTATAAGTTGACTTTAAATTTTTGCATAGGAGGTCTTTCAAAAAAAGAACCCCTGGCCGTAATCGAGTTACCCAGAGGGTCCTATGATTCATCACCATAGGAATGTATATGAATATTGTAAAATATTAAAACTTGTATGTCAAAACTATTATATTAAAAAAGTATTATTTTATTATATGTTTAATTGATTTTAAAATTTGTAATGGTGGGCGGTACTGGATTTGAACCAGTGACCTCTGCGATGTGAACGCAGCGCTCTAACCAGCTGAGCTAACCGCCCTGAATTCTTTTTACTATACTCTACTAAATAAGGAATATAAACAACAAATAAAAAAATTTGGCAGCGACTTAACCAGGGTATTATTTTTTTGGTTGCTTATTATTTTGTGGAATAGAATTTCTTGAAGAAAAAGAATTTGTAACAATAATACCTCCCAGGATAAGAGCGCTTCCTACCCAAAATAACCAGGTAAACTGTTCATTTAAAATTATAAGTGAAAGTATCACCGCAAAAATTGGCGTAAGATAAATATAGATTGAAATTTGTGATGCAGGAAATCTTTTAAGGCATACAAACCATATCGCATAGGCAACACCGATCATTGTAAAACCAAGCAAGACCATAGTCATTATTGTAATCCAGCCTGCTGTTAAAATATCTGAGAATCCTACAGTGGCAGATGTAAGTATTGTCAGTAAAACTGCGCCTGAAAATACTGCGAGGGTCGTTACAATTATAGGATCGTTTGATGTAAGTACTTTTTTACCGATTACCGAATAGAGTGCAACTGATAACGCAGCAAGCAGCGAGTATACGATCCCGGTAAGGTTTATATTGCCGGAACCCTCTCCAAAAGAAAAACCATTGTTAAAAACTACAAGCACCACACCGATTATTGCAAGTACAATACCTAAAATGCTTAGAGGCCTTATGCGTTCTTTAAGAATCAGTGCAGCAAAAATTACGATAAACACAACATTGTTTGATACAAGAACTGCGTTTATAGAAGCAGGATTCAGGGAAAGGGCACTGAATGTGAGGATCTGGTACAGGAAAAATCCCAATACTCCCAGCCCCATTGAAATAAGTATGACACGGTATGAAAGCTTAAATACTTCCCGTACCCTGCCGGATGCGATTAAAAAGATTAATAAACCTATAAATCCTGACCAAAGATTCACAGTGCCAAGTTGAAAAGGATGCACTTTTTGCAGGAGCAGCCTTCCCAATGGATGGCCAATAGCCCAAAAAAAAGAAGCAATGAGCATCAAGAAATATTCGATACGGATTCCATTTTTTTTCACTTGTTTAATTTGCCTGTTTTAATACTCAAGACTCTTAATAAAAACCTGATTTAAACATACGCCGAAGGTCTTTTTAATATATTTTTAATTACCCGCAACAACCGCAGAAATGGTCATTATCACATCTATATTCAGTGTCGCCAGCAATATATTTTATTGCATTGCTTGCGCACATTACTCCGCAATACTTGCATCCCTCTATGCAATTTTCATGGGAATCTACTACCGGTACCGGGGATTTTGATTTTTTATAAACATCCTGCGCACAGAGATCTATGCAGTAACCGCAACTGTTGCACTTTGTATAATCTATTTCAGGATACCATTTTTTTGACATATTTCTTCTTCTTGTTTATTAATGCATTTCAACCGAACATGAACCTATGCCAAAACGATAGAAATTAAAT
>CAYGYY010000071.1:0-10532 GCA_964354265.1 uncultured Actinomycetota bacterium | reverse complement strand
GTCATAAGCAGGAACCAGGCTGCCATCGTTATTTAACCTCATAAAAGGAACCCATAACGCGGACCCGACAAGCATTGCGTCCTGGCCCACTATCTCGCAAAGGTCTAGAAAGTCATCCGGGTACATGGGCCTTCCCTGGTTGGCATCAGCGCCTTTTGCGGGATCTCCGCCGTAAGCTAAAGTATTTCCTGCGTATCTTCCAAGCAGTTTTTCCACATGATTGTCTTCGTAAAGTATCTCAAAATTAGGTACCCTGTCCACAGGTTTTCTTTTAAAAGCTGCCAGCAGCCTTTCCTTGTCAGGTTCACCACTGAAGGGTTCTATCATTTGTGTATTTACCATAGATTTGGCTCCCTCTGGTTAAGAGAAGAATCTTTTAAATTCTACTGCTACCGGCAAACAATACCTGTTTTTTCTTTTGACTGCCTTCTCTTAAACAGAAATAATTTTTATTTTTTACTGTTTATCTTTTTAATATACACCTAACTGCCTTACCGCTTTTACCATTGCAAGATAATTTTGGGGCTTGACACTGTTTGGTATGGTATTGCTTGAAGATAATATATATCCACCTCCCGGGGCAGCCACTTCGATGCATCTTTTTACCTCATTTACTACATCCTCTTCTGTCCCATGGACCAAACTACCAGCGCAATTTACATTTCCCATGATGCAAATCTTATTTCCGTAATCCTTTTTCACTTTCTCAAGACTCATGCCTGCAAGGGGGTCTATGGGGTGGAGGCAGTCAAGTCCTGTTTCAACCAGCAGGTCCATTACTGCATTAAGGTCCCCGTCAGAATGCTTAATGATGTAAAGCCCGCAACTGTGCCACTTTTTATAAAGCCTCTTCATTGCAGGGTATATAAACTCCTTAAAATGAGCCGGGCTCATAAGCAGCCCTTTATTTCCTGCAATATCATCTCCGGAAAATGCTATTTCTGCCCCAAGCCCTGCCGAGAGCTTGCCAAGCTCTGTATAGTATTCTACAGCCTTATCGATAATACCTTTGACAAGCTTCGGGTTGTCTACCATGTCTATGAGCGACTCAGAAAAACCGTGCAGATCCCGTGCTTCCGACCAGCCATCTCTTAAAAAAGATATTATTGCCCTTTTGCCTTTAAATCTTTCTATTGCTTTCTTCAGGCCGGCTAGCCTGTGCGGGGCATATGGGTCCGGAAATTCAAATTTTTTTAAATCCGCTTCATTTTTTATAACAGTATTTATTGGTTCAAGGTAATCCTGGGTGGTTTTTTTAACTATAAGACCGCGCTCATCTATAAAAGTATTTTCATCTATCTTCTGCCTTACCTGGTTTACTCTTGGAGAAATTGCATCCAGATCAAGCTTTTCGGTAAGGTCAAATATATCGCCATTGCCTATAATCTCATTTATCACACTGCTTGATATCTCAAACTCAAAATGAGGAACCCTGTCCGGGACTTTACGCTCCAGTGCCAAAATCACTCTTTCAAGAGAATTCACCGACCCTATCCTTTCAGCTTGATTAAAAATATCTTTCTTGTTCGAATTTAATATTTTTTTTAGACATACAAAAAATCCCTGTAGTCATATCTTCTTACTTTCTTTAGCTCAGCCCAGTATGCAAACTCTTCCAGGTATGTGCCGACATTCTGCATCACCATCGGGAAATGGTGGGGCAAGCCGTTATTTAAAAATGTGTTTGCAAGGTCCCATGCTTTAATAGGCTCCTCATAGAACTTGAGCTGGTTTACCCATCCCCTGCTTCCGCAGAATGATTTCTTGTCCGGATCAAAGAATTTGCCTGTCACATAATAGAATTTGTCGCCCTCGCCTGAGAGCCTAAATACTGTTACGTCGCCCTTTTTAAATATGAGGTCTGTTATAGGGCCGCAGTTTTTTACACTCTCGGCATAATCTGCAAAGTAGTGCTTTTCACATATGACTCCCCTCTCATTTGCCATCTCAAATGGTGCCGAACCGCAATGCCATAAGAGGAGCGACTCGTCTTTTTCGTCAAACTTTGCAAGGTCCATAAGCGCTACCGGCTCTCTTGTGATTTTTTGCAGGACCAGCATTGAGATTGTGCCCATTATGTCTGCTTCACAACCTGCAGCTATACCGTCGCTGTTCAGTAGCGAATTGGTAAGGCATCCAACCATTTCCTTAAGCGGCATCAGTTTTGGCCAGCATGAAAATGCCACTGCGCTGTAATTGTTCTGCTCGCATACCTGCTTTATGGCCAGGTACATCTTTACAGAATCGCGCACCTTATCCTCGGACACGCGGCTTATCCTGGCAGCCTGTGTCACTGCTTTAAACACTTTATCAACCTGGGCAGCCGGAATCTTATCCCCCAGGGCTATAATATCTTCGACTTCATAATCCCTTGTCACATCAACGCCAAGGTACCTGTATATTTCCCTTGTATTTGCCATGTGGTTAATATGGCCGTCCGCCAGCTTTCCAATCTGGGCAACCCTTGCATCCTTGATTCCTTTTAGGGCCGATAAAGCTTTTATTGTTATATCAAAGCGTGGTTTGAAGAATTTGCTTTCCATATCCCCGAAAAACCACTTGGTCTTTACAGGCCTTCCGAGGAAATTGTGCTTGGATATTCCTATGTTCTGGGAAATATTTACGAAAGATGCAAATGTCATCGGGCCCGTTTCTGATAGCTCTTCTATTGCCCAGAGCCCGAAGTTTGCGCCGGATTTCATGATTTCATAGACATTGTCGCCGATTATGTAGGATGGGTGAAACAACATTACAAAATCAAGCTGCTTTGCCTCTATTTCTTTTCTTATGTTTGAGGCCTGCTCCATATTCTGCATAATAGTATCAATTACGTGAAGCTCAAAACCCATTTTATCTGCCATTTTTGCAAGTTCTTTCTGGTAACTTTTAAAATACTCGATACCCTTTGTCGAAAAACCTTCCATGAATCCTGCAACAAAACCGACTTTTAATTTTTCCATTTCCACCCTCCGATTTATAAGTTTTTATAAGTTTCCTGCCAGTAAAAATAATATAAATAATGTTATTAAAAACCTGGACAACCCAAAGACAATTCCTGGCTGTAATTTAACTAAGCTTTTAAAAGCTCCCTTCTTCTTACCCTTATTGAATCTATAAGGATTGCAGTAATAAGTATGACTCCATTGAATGCTTCCCTCCAGAAAACTGGAATATCAATCATAGTAAGGCCGTTTGCAATAGAGTTTATTACAAGAAGTGCGGCTGCCACCCCTACAAGTGTGCCCCTGCCGCCTGCAAGGGATATTCCTCCAAGAACTACGATGGTCAATATTGTAAACTCAAACCCTGTGCCGAATTCTCCCTGCGCAAATGCTGCCTGGCTTGTCATCAGGAATGCAGTGATTCCGCATGAGATTCCTGCAACCACAAAAGAAAGGAATTGTGTCCTCTTTACAGGGATACCCGCAAGCCTTGCCGCACCGGAATTTGAGCCAACCTGGTATATGTTGCGGCCGAATTTTGTAAACCTGAGAAGCAGGTAGGCTATTACAAATATTGCAACAAGATAGACAAAGCTGTATGGTACCGTTTTTTCGATAAATCCCCTCCCCATTGCAACATAAAACTTATCAGCTATAAGTGCCGGTTTATTGGCAAGAAGCAGTGATATTCCCCTGAGTATTGCAAGGGTGCCTAAAGTCGTTATTACAGAGTTTATACCTACATATGCCACCAGGACCCCATTTATGGAGCCGACCAGGGCGCCAAGAACAATGCCGATAAGTATTATTACGGGAATTGGGATAGTAACTCCTTCGATATTGAACATCATTGCCATCACTATGGAGCATATGCCAACTATCGAACCGATAGATACATCAAAATTGCCGGTGAGCACCACAAATGTCAGGCCTACCGCCATCATTCCATAAACACTGAGCCCGGACAGTATTGTCTTGAAGTTGACGAAGCTTAAAAACTGCGGATTAATGCTTCCGAAAATAACGCACATAAGTATGAATACGATTACAAGGCTCGGGGCAATAGAATTTACTTTGAAAATATTTAATCTTTGCCAGCCGCTTTTTTTATTGACATTTATATCAGTATCAGGCATTTGCATCATCTCCTTGCAGCTCTTTGGTTTCTAACTTCATAAAGGGAAACTATTAAAATAAGGGCAAGCCCCTGGAAAACCTGTATAAAATATGATGGCACATTCAAAACGGAAAGGCCGTTAAAAATTACTGAGACTATGAGCACTCCTATTACTGTGCCCCATACGCTGCCAGCACCGCCGGCAAGTGATATACCCCCAAGAACTACTGCAGAAAGTACAGGCAGCGCCATTTTTGCCCCTGCAAGGGGATTTCCGACTCCTGTCATTGCAACCATTATTATAGAGGCAATGCCGGTTACCAGGCCCATGGATGTATAGAGAAGTATCCTGACTTTTTGTACTTTGATTCCGGAAAGTGTAGCAACTTTCGGATTTGCACCGATTATATAGACGGTCCTGCCGGTTTTTGTAAAAGTAAGGATAAACCAGTAAACGACTATAAAGATTATAAGAACAAATAATGCGATAGGTATCTTGAAAAATGTCCTTGTGGCAAAATAATACAGCTGGTCCGTCAGCATTGGCAGTGAATGGCCCCCGCTCATTACAAGACCAAGTGCGCTCAGTATTGACATCATGCCCAGTGTCAGGATTATAGGTATAAGATCAAATTTTTCTATAAGCAAACCGTTTAAAAAACCGACAAGTACAGCTGCTGCAACACCAACAATGAGACAGTAAGGCAGCCCGACACCAAGATTATACAGGTAAGCCATCAAAACACCTGTAAATGAAATGCTTGCGCCGAAAGAAATATCAAGGCCCCTTGCAATCATCAACGGTGTGAGTCCCAGCGCCAGTATCCCTGTTATTACCATGTTTTTTAACATTGTGCTTATATTGTCATATGCAAAGAATTCACTGCTTACAGCAGAAAAAATTATGATAAGTGCTATAAGAGCAATGAGCAAGATAAGGGTATCAGACAATTTAAAGCTGCTTTTACGTTTTTCCAAACTCTTTCCGTCCATTTAAAAACCTTTCGTTTGCTAGAAATATATATAAAATCTTAAAATATAGCCCATAATTGCAATTCCTAAAAATCCGGTAACAGCTGGATAACTATCCTGAAGCATAATGCATCAGTTCTTCCTGGGAAGTGTTCTTTGTGATAAATTCGCCGACAATTTTTCCATCTTTCATTACTATCACTCTGTCAGACACTGACAGTATCTCAGGAAGTTCACCGGATACCATTAAAACAGAAGCGCCCTGGGTGCAAAGATTCTCTGCTATCTCATATATCTCAGCTTTTGAGCCAATATCGATCCCCCTGGTGGGCTCGCTCATTAAAAAGATCTTTGAATCTTTCTCAAGCCATTTTGCTACAACGACTTTTTGCTGGTTTCCGCCCGAAAGGCTTTTTGAAGGAGTATCAATGCTTGGCGCTTTTATGTTCAATTTGGAAAACCAGTTTTTAGCATGCGAATTCTCAATCTTTCTGTCAAGCATAAAACCCCTGCCTATGTTTTCCAGGTTAGTAGATGTTATATTCTGCTTGACGTTTAGCCCAAGAGCAATACCTTCCTCTTTCCTGTCATAAGGAATATATCCTATCCTGTTTTTTTTGGCTGTTACCGGATGGTATATATCGGTTTTTTTGCCCTCAACAAAAACTTCACCGGAGGTTTTCTTCTTGTCGCCGAAAAGGACCGAGAATAATGTATGGGTACCTGAACCAAGCAGGCCAAAGAAGGCGACGATTTCCCCTTCTTTTATGGTAAAGGATATATCTTTTAACCTTTCAAGGTAATTAAGGTTCTTTACTTCAAATACAGCACCGCCTTTTGCTATTTCCCTTCTCTTATATTGTTCTGAGAGGTCCCTTCCAACAATCATGTGTACAAGTTCTGCACGGTTTGTTTCTGCTGTTGCCTTTTCCCCTACCTTCTTTGAATCCCTTAGCACAACAACCCTGTCAGTTATTTCAAAAATCTCCTCTATTCTGTGGGATATATAAATTATGGATACGTCTTCAGATTTAAGTTTTTTTATTATTTCGTACAGGTGCTCAACATCCTTTTCAGTAAGTGCAGAAGTAGGCTCATCCATCACAAGTATTTTTGCTTTGCGCCTTATTGCTTTTGCAATCTCTACTATCTGCTTTCCTCCGACGCTTAAGTTCTCCACATATTCGGCAGGATCGATATTTGAACCAAGATTACGAAGGGTTTCTTTAGCTTTCTGGTTCATCTTTTTCCAGTTTACTATTCCAAGCCTGGTATGTATTATATTGTCTGCAAAAATATTCTCAGCGACCGTAAGCGAGTCAAAAGAATTGAGTTCCTGGTAAATTACCCTTACCCCTGACGCTATGGATTCATGGGGGTTTAAAAAAACCTTCTTTTCGCCATCTATGAACATCTCGCCTTCTTCCAGTGAATAGTCCCCTGAAAGTATCTTGATAAGAGTTGATTTGCCGGCCCCGTTCTCACCCAGCAGCCCGAGTATCTCACCTCTTTTCAGGAAAAATGAAACATCATCCAGTGCCCTTACGCCGGGAAAATTCTTAGTAATGTTTTTCATTTCCAGAAGATAATTATTATTGTTCTGTTCATTCAAAAGGCATCACCTTTCATCCAGGTCTTTTACATGTTCAATATCTTTTATGTGTTCAATATTTTACAAATCTATAATCTGATTTAAATGAATTTTTAAAGTCAATATACACTTACATGTATTATATGAAATTTTATGAGCTTTTTATAAGTTTATTGTGGTTATTTTAAAGTTTTCAAAAACAAAGTTCTTGCCAATTGCTGCAAATCACCATATTGAATATCAGCAGGTGAATTATGGATAATTATAAATATAACTTATTCCGGGGGCATTTGCTGCCCCCGGCATTTCACTGATTACCTGTTTAATTTATGGCTGTAAATCATATGTGCCTTAAATTATTGAACAGGGTAGTACTCGTCTATATTGTCTATTGTAATGATGACGTTCTCAACAAACATTTCCATTGGAACTGCTTCCGCGCCGCCAAACATATATGCAAGGGAACCAGGGATAAGATATTCACCGTATTTTTCCGGGAAGTATGCTGAATTACCATCAACAATTCCATCCCTTACCAGTTGCATACCAAGTTCATCAAGACCCTGTGACGTGACAAGTGTATTTTCAGCATCCCATCTTCCGGAAATATCTGCTGCTGCCTGGTATCCTGATGCGCTCTGGTCATTGAGGCAGAGTACTGCTATGTTTTTAGCTTCAGGATATTTTGCCAGGATATTCTGGAAATCTGTTTTAGCTTTTTCAGTCGATGATGAATCAACTACAGCCCAGACACCTTTTCCGCCTTCTATATCAGGATTTAAGTCGTCGCCATATTTGGCAACCATCTGGTCTACTGAACCTTTGATCCTTAAGAATACTGTCTCGCCTACAGTCGGGGCAGTCTGATAGAGAACAAGATCTACCTTATCTATTCCGCCCGTTGCCTCGATCTGTTCAATTGCCCAGTCGCCTGTCAAAACTGCTGTTCCATAGTTGTCAACACCCATGAACGGGAAGTCTCCAACGGGGACATCTATTGCAATTATGAAGATGTCTTTTTCCTTTGCTTCCACAGCTATCTGTTCATTGATTTCTGCGTCAAACTGAAATTGAAGGAACACATCAGGGTCCTTGTTGAATATGATGTCCTTATTCTGGATAGCAATGTTAGGGTCTGCGGCATTATCAAGAACTGTCAGGTCTGCATCTGCACCGCCTGCAAGCGCCCATTGTTCAATTATGTTGTTTTCAACTGACGTACAGAACGGGAAAGATTTGATGATATTGGCAAATGCAAGCGTGAAGCCAGCAGCTGGCGTACCTTCATACGCACCTGCTAATGCCATTGCCCTGAAGTCATCATATGTAGTCCCACCTGCTGCTGCAGTCGTCTCAGCTGCTGCAGTTGTCTCAGCTTCAGTTGCAGCTGCAGTTGTCTCAGCTGCGGTTGTTGCTGCTGCTGTTGTTTCTGCTGTTTCGGCAGCGCAGCCTGGTATAATTGCCATTGCTGCTGCAACAATGAAAACCAGCCCTATAATTAAGGCTATTTTCAATTTACTCATTTTTTCCTCCTTGTTTGTTTTTCACTTTTTTGACTTTTTTGTCTTGTTTTTATGCACCTTTATATTATAGGTTCGACAGTAAGGGTATTTTTAGTGCATAAACTTGTTGTTTTTATATTTTTTATATATTAAAAATTCCTGGATGCTCTTTTTTGTTTCTTGCTTTCCAGTTATTGTGGTTATTATTCCATTGTTTTATTACATGCTTTCCAGTTATTGTTGTCATTATTTTTATGCTTTATTCTGCTATTATCAGCTCTATGCCTTTTTTAATAAGGTTCTCTCTAATATCATTTCCAATCCCGGAATCGGAAATGATAGTGTCTATCTTGTCAAGACCTATCCAGTTAAAAGAACTGTAAAGTTGGAATTTTGTGCTGTCTGCCAAACAAATGTTTTTCTGGGATTTTAATGCAAACATTGCTTTCATTTTTGCATCATTCTGTATCGGGTCAAGAACTCCGATATCGGTTGATATGCTATAGCAGGAAAAGAAAAACTTGTTAGCATAAAAAGTGTTTTTCACAAGCAGTTCCCAGATATCTCCATCACTTGTGCCTATCAGCTTGTTGACCATCCCGCCTACCGTTATGAGGTTTATATTATCCTCCATAATCATTTCCCTTGGAATAAAAATCGAATTAGTAATGAGGGTGATATTTCTTAAGTTGTGTTTTTTAAGTTCTTCACAGAAATAAAAAGTCGTGGTAGAGCCGTCTACAAATACTGTCTCATTATCTTCCACCATCGAAGCGGCCAGCTTCCCTATAGCTTTTTTCTGTTTTGTATTTTTCTGCATGCTCAGGAAAAAATTATGCTGCTTTTCTCCTGAATCGATAAGCTCTAATTTGCCATAGGATTTCCGTATAAGCCTCTGGTTTTCAAGAATGTTCAAATCCTTATATAGCGCAGACTGCGATACTTCGATGTGCTTTGCAATCTCTTTTATGGAAATACCGCCATTGCTGTTTTTTATAAGGTCGACTATTTTATTTCGCCTGTCTTCAGGAAACACAAATTGTGCCATATCGTATGAATCTTAAGTAAAATTAATATAAATTAGGATAAAATTAGTGTAAAACTTTACAATATTGTACAAAATTTATAGAAATAATCAATATGTTTCCTTTATTTAATTGTCAAAGAGCACGTTTTTTATAAAAAAGCTGACTTGCTTTTGTTTTCTCCTCTTGATTTCACCCGAATCATTGGACCGGTTCGAATAAATAATCATATAAAAATCATAATCACCCGATAATCAATAAACACCGTACTCATGTATTGCATTTATGTAGGCTATAAAATTCTCATGGGGTATATAATTTACAATAGAATGAGAACATGCTGCAATATAGCCGTATCCAGGCTTTAGCACTTCCATATGCATGCTGACGTCTTTCTCTATATCTGCAGGCGTCCCTTTTGAAAGCGGGAATTCAATGTCTACATTCCCTACAAGGGTAACAGCGCTGCCGAATCGCTTTTTATAGGCCCTGTAATCAATTGCATAAGGATCCAGCGGGTGGATCGCATCGACTCCTATAGATATAAGACCCTCAACTATGTCGTCTATCCTGCCATCCGAGTGGAAAAGTACAGGAACATTCTTTTTTACTGCAGGCGCAATTATTCTTGCAATCCTGGGAAGCCAGATAATTGCCATCAGTTTAGGCGGAAGAAACAGGCCGCTTTTGAATGCTACGTCGTCACCTATCAATATTGCATCCACTCCCGCTCTGACAAGCACATCGGTCATTTTTTCAAAATGAACCGTTGAGGCTTCAAGCATTTCCTCGACCAGGGAAAGGTCTTCATAGGCCAGCGTCATGAAATCATTCATGCCCACCACAAATTCATATAGAGTCTGCATTATGCAGCCATATGAGGGCGCTATACCTATCCTGCTTCCCCTGCTTCTTATTTCCTGCTGGTATTCAAGGACATATCCTGCTGCATTTTTTATCTGTGTATTACTGTCAAGATATAGATTTTTAAAACCTGCCAGGTCTTTTACACTTTTATCGGTGACTTGCTTGAGGTTTCCGTTTTCATCACGCTTTTTAAACGGTGTCCAGAAGCCTGTCTCAAAGCACATAACATCCTGGCCTATGGTTTCACAGACCTCGATGAAATCAGCAGGATACATGGGTCTTCCTTCCTGTCCTGCCCCTTTTGCCGGGTCCCCGCCAATAGCAAGGGTGTTTCCCGCATACCGTCCAAGTATTTTTTCAACATGGATGTCTTCGATAAGGACCTCGAAATTTGGTACCCTGTCGACTGGCCGTCTTTTTAAAGCATCAAGGAACCTTTGTTTATCGGGTCTGCCTTTATATTCATCAAACATTTCTTTTGTGCTTTTAAGTTCGTTCATTTGAATTTTCCATTAT
>CAYGYY010000070.1:0-10777 GCA_964354265.1 uncultured Actinomycetota bacterium | reverse complement strand
ACTGCTGATGGAACAAAATTCTTATTACAGGATCTTTTAAATATCTTTGAGAATATAATCCCTGAATGCAAAAAGGAAGGCCAATACCTACACCCAGGTCAGGAACATTTAAAATATGCAGAAAGTTTAAATGAGCAAAGAAACTGGTGTCTTAATACAGATGCGCATCTCCGCTCATGTATTCTTGGCAGGTCTGAAACAATACCAATTAAGGACTCGAAAATGATTTTAGGAGAATTCGGCAAAATATATCTTATAGATTTTGATTCAATAAGAAAAAGGGAGCGTACTATAAACATTCAAATAATTGGAGAATGATTTTATTTGAATATAATATCCTTTAAATCCCTGTAAATCCCCGATAAAACTATCTGCAGAGTTACCTGCAAAAAATCATTTTTCTTTAACAATCGCTTATTTCTTTGCCGAAAAGCTCTGGTAGAAGAGCCCGCCGCCATCAGCGACTATCTCAGCCCCACAGATATATCCTGATTCATCAGAGGCTAAAAAAAGCGCCACGTTTGCTACATCTGAGGGCAGGCCTATGCGCCCTATGGGAACCCTTTCTGCAAGCCTTGCATTCATCTCCGGAGTGTCCGGGTATCTTTTGCGAAGCATCGGGGTATCTATTATATGAGGTGTTATAATATTTGACCTAATTCCTGCCGGAAGCAGCTCGTATGCAAGGGCCTTGCACATGCCGTACTGGGCGACTTTTGTGGATGCATAATGGACTCCTCCGCCGCTTCCTGTAACAACTGCGCCTGTGCCTATAAGGATAATATTGCCCTTTTTCTGCTGGAGCATCTTAGCTATAAATGCCTTTATGACATAGAAGGTCCCGTTAAGGTTAATGTCTACTGTTTTTTTCCATTCAGCAGGGCCAAGCTCTGTTATCGGGATTTTTGAACCGTATCCTGCAGCAGTTACCAGGTTGTCTATCCTTCCGTAATCTGCGATTATCCTGCCGGCTGTCTGCTGGACTCCGTCAAAATCTGCAACATTGCACCTGTAGAAATTAACCCTTACTTTGTATTTTCCAGTGAGGTCTTTTGCAAGAGCGCCGCCGGCCTCTTCGTTTATATCAATTATTGCAACATCTGAGCCGTTTTTTGCAAACGCTTCGGCCACACCTTTCCCTATGCCGCTTGCCCCTCCTGTCACTGCAGTTAGCCTGCTAAAAAAATCATATTTAACCATTCTTTCACCTCAGCCTATTTATTATTCATCCTATTTATTATTCAGCCTATTATTAAGCATATTAATTATTAAGCCTGTTACCAGACCCCTTATCTATTCAATTCCTAAAAGCCTTTTTACAATCTTTACTCCTTCAGGAGCCGTAGCGCCATAACCGTCTGCGCCTATAGAGTCAGCAAATTCCTGGTTTATGGGACTGCCCCCGATTACCACCTTCACTTTGTCCCTTATCCCGTATTGCTTTAATCCTTCTATAACTCTTTTCTGCTCCATTGCTGTAGTTGTAAGAAGTGCCGACATTGCAAGCACATCGGCATTTTCATCCTTGACAGCTTTTAAAAAATCCTCGCCCTTTACATTTATACCCAGGTCTATAACCTTAAAGCCCGCTGCGTACAGAAGGGTGGCCACCATTCCCTTGCCTATGGAATGTATGTCGCCGAAAACTGTTCCGATAACGACTTTACCGAGCGATGTCTGTGTTGCGCCCTGTTTTTCAATAGCCTCGTTAATTACAGGAAATGCTTTCTTTAATACTTCCGAGGCGCATACAAGGTCAGGTAAAAACAGGTCGCCCTTGCCAAATGCGTCGCCCACCTGCCTTATTGCATCTGTTAGGGCTGCTGCTGCAAGCAGAGGGTCCACACCTGAATCTATTGCCTTTTTTGCAACTTCTTCTGCATTGTCGATATCAAAATTAAGCACTATGTCTTTTAAGCTTTGAATGGCGTCTGTCATTTTTTGATTTCCTTTCTTTGATTTCCTTTCTTAAGTAATTCTTTAAAGAAGGCCTCTTTTACTGTAATACTTCCTTGCATCTTTTAATATACTGCTTATATCTTTTTCCTGGGCATCTGTTAAGGGTTCGGGATTGTGGTTTTTTAAAAGTTCTTCAACACTGCGCCTGGCCTTATCAATAACGGAAGGTCTGCCCGACCTTTCCCAGTCCTGGTAAGAGAGCCTGTCAAATGTCTTTGGTATATAATACTCTTTCTTCCAGTTTTCCCTTGTATGCTTTTTGCCTAAAAACGAACCCGGGGACGGGCCCACTTCTGCGATAATCTCTGCAGCCATTGTCTCGTCATTTATTTCAAAGCCCTCTATATATCTTCCAATTACGCCTGCCGAATCGTTATCGATTACTGCCTGCAGCGGGCTCCACGCAAGCTCCTGGCTTACAGAGCCTAAAAATGCAATCATGCTTGCGCCTGAAAGAGCCGCAGAAAGGGCAAGGTGGGTCTTTTCAAATGCGTTCTGGTAATCAATAAGCTTTGAATTTGGAAATGCAGCCATTGCATTAGAAGTCGGTATCCTGTAAAGCTCCCTGTATAGCTGGTTGAATGCCATCTGGTGAAATCCTGAGCCAAGGGCACCGAAAAACAGGTTTCCGCTTTCCATATCCATTGGTATTACAAAATCATTTGCAAGCACCGCGTTGCCCGGCCTGTAGCATTGTATAAAAGTTATAGCTGCAAGGGTTTCGGCATTGTTTGAAACTGTTGCCCCCGCAACAGTTACAGGGGAGCTTCCGCCCATTACGGAACCGCCTGTTGCCCATATGGGAAAACCGTTATCCATATATTCAAATGCCGCATTTATAGCATCCTCCGGAAAGCACAGCGGTGCGGCGCCCTCCATTGTGCCTATAAGCTGCTTTCCAACAGCATTTGCTATCCTGGCTTCCCAGATAAATGAATCTGTTGCCTGTGCGCCCCTTGAGACCCTGGTGGAACACCTTGCAATGCTTGCCTGGCTTTCTGCAAGCAGCATCACCGGTTCTATGTCCCTTAACTCAAAGAACGGACAGTATGATGCCTGGAAGTCGACTGTCTCGAGCCCGTCGCAGATTTTTACGCCCTGGTTGTTCTGCTCAAGGGTCGCAACTGAAAGACCGCCCGTGTTTTCATCATGAAGCTTTGCTCCCGCAGCAGGCATGAAATAAAGGTTTGAAAGGCTTATCCTTAAGTCATCTTCTGGTATGCGGGCCCTTACAGAAAAGCTTGAGGGGGCTTTCCTTATTGATTCTTCCACAAGCCAGCCGGGAAACCTTGCGGTTTTTGTCCCGGTATTTACAATGCACCCATTTTCTTTAAGCAGTTTTAAAGCCCTGTCGCTTTCCAGCTTTACACCTGTTTTTTCAAGCACTTCCAGTGTGGCGCTGTGTATGTATTCCACCTGTGTGTCTGAAAGAATCTTTAAGGGAGGGATTTTCCTGGTAAAACCTTTTCTCATATACCTTTCCTTTCCAGCATAACTTGAAACTTATGGTTAAAATAATATCTTATAATTAAATCTTTTATTTTTATTTCTGCCCGCCGTGTTCAAAATCAAAGACGCATTCAAGATATTTTACTACTTCGTCTGAACCATAATCGGGCTGGGTGTCCATGAATGCTGAAGTAGCCTCGTTCCATCTTGGCGTATCGGGCTGACTGCCAAGATATTCAAAAGCCTTTGAAATATTTTCTGCTTCTATATAGACGATGGCATAGTTTTCCAGCATGTATATCTTCATCTTTTCAAAGCCTGCGTTTTTTATGTTTTCAAGGACTTCTTTCCAGACATTGCCTTTTTTATGGATATTCTTGTATCCTTCTATGCCGTCAGGTTTTATTTTCATGTAAAAACATGTGCTCTCCATTTTTCCTCCCTGTATGAAAAGATATTTACTAAACAGCTAAAAAGTTTAAAGTTTACTTCGGCCTGGACTTAATTACAGCAGTCCCCTGTCCCTGTAATATTTTCCTGCGCTTGCAAGTATTTTGTCGATCTCCCTGTCAGCATCATCGCTTAAGGGTTTTACCTTATGGGTGGCAAGGATATGCTCCATCCTTTGTCTTGCTTTATCGATTACTCCTTTGCGGTCCCACTTTTGCCACTCTGGATATGAAAGCCTGTCTGCTGATTTTGGCATGAAATATTCTTTTTTCCACCAGGACCTTGTGTGGCTTTTATTTAAGAATGTTCCCGGCACCGGGCCCACCTCTTTTATGAGGTCTACTGCCATTGTTTCTTCGCTTACTTCAAATCCTTCTATTGTTTTTCCTATTGTCATTGCAATATCATCATCGATTACTGCAAGAACCGGGTTGTATGAAAGCTCCGCTGTCACCCCGCCATGAAATACTATCATGTTAGCGCCCGAAAGCGCCGATGTCATTGCAATGTGCGTTTTTTCATAGGCGCTCTGATAGTCAGCTTTTTTAGAATATGGAAATGCCGAACCGGTATTATTTGTTGGTATACTGTAGAGGTCATGCCATATCTGGTTAAAAGCCATCTGGTGAAGGCTTGCCCCAAGCGAGCAGAAGAAAAGGTCGCCGCTCTCCATGTTCATAGGGGTTACAAAATCATTTGCTATAATTCCTGTCCCGGGTTTTAGGCACTGGATAAATACTACCGATGCAAGAAGCTCGGCGTTGTTGCTTATTGTCGAGCCAGCAATGGTTACCGGCGCAGTACCTCCCATAACCGAGCCTGCCGCAATATACATCGGAAAACCTGCTTCAACATAAGTATATGCTGCATTTATTGCATCTTCAGGATATGAAAGCGGCGCTGCAGCTTCCATGTTTCCGATAAGCTCCTGGCCCGCTGCCTGCGCAATCCGGGTCTCCCAGATAAAAGTGTCTGTAGGCTGTGTGCCCCTTGTTATCTTTGTTGAATTACGAAGCCTCATTGCAAGGCTTGTAGAGCAGAGCATTACAGGCTCGACGCCCTCGATCTCAAAGTAAGGGGTGTACCCGCTGTAAAGATCTATTGACTCCAGGGCATCTGATATAAAAATTGCCTGGTTGTTTTCCTCCATCGTTGGCACTCTAACCTGCCCGGTCTCGATATCAGATAGCCTTGCGCCAAGCGATGACATGAAATATAAAGTGTTGCCCCCGATTAAAAGATTATCTTTTGGTTCCCTGGATCTTACAAGAAAACTGCTTGGGCATGCCCTGATACTGTGTTCGACAAGGTCCGGTGGAAAGTATGCGGTCCTCTGCTCGAAATCTATCCTGCATCCATTTTTCTTTAGCAGTTCAAGAGCCCGCGCAGATTCAAACTTGCACCCTACTTCTGCCATGACCTCAAGGGTCCTCTTGTGGATAGTCTCAACCTGGGCATCGGAAAGCACTCTTACAGGTTCGTAATTTCTTGTAAAGCCTCTTCTCACCGGCTGCTCCTGTCTGCAAACTTTTTTAGTTTTTTAAGCTATTACCCTGAATATGACCTTAAATATATTATACCGCAGTTTCCTGCCTGTATTTATATGCCTGGCCTAAATATAAAATAGGTATTACTTGCTTACCGCCTTTACAAACTCCTTGGCAGCGCCTGACGCATCAGGCGAATATATCTCTATGCCATACATGCTGGCAAAGTGCGCCGTAACGGGGGCTCCCCCCACGGCAAGCACAACCTTATGGCGAAGCCCAGCATCCTCTATTGCCTTTATGTGTGCCGGTATATTGGCAAGAGTTGTTGTAAGTAGGCCCGAGAAAGCCACTATATCGGGACTGTGCTCTCTTATTGCATCCACAAAGACCGAATAGTCTACATCAATTCCTAAGTCTATTACCTTAAAGCCCTGGCCCTCTGCCATGGTAATTACTAAGTTTTTGCCTATGTCGTGAAGGTCTCCTTTGACTGTTCCTATTACTAAGGTTCCCTTTTCTGAGAGGTGCTCTGAGCCTTTAAGAAGCGGCTTGATGACTTCCATTGCAGTCTTCATAGCTTTTGCTGCAAGAAGCATGTCAGGCATATATAGCTCTCCGGAGCCAAACTTGTCTCCCACCTCTATCATGGCAGGAGAGAGCGCCTTGTTTATTATATCCTCTAAGGGCACTTTCTTATCTATGGCGGCCTCTACAAGAGATGTTATATCCTTATAGTTACCGGACGTCACTGCATCGTAGATTTCTTTTAGTGATGACATGTCTATTCCTTTCTTGTAAATTATTTTTAGTAAGCCCCGTACTTGTGAACTGCATTTATATATGCTATTACGTTTTCATGCGGTATGTAATTGACTACCGAGTGCGACACCGTTGCGACATAGCCGTATCCGGGCTTTAGCACTTCCATATGCTCCTTTACGTCTGCGTCTACATCCTCGGGGCTTCCTTTAGAGAGAGGAAACTCTATGTCGACATTACCCGATAGGCACAGCCTGTTTCCATACTTTTTCTTATATGCCCTGTAGTCAACTCCATATGGGTCCATGGGGTTTAGGCAGTCAAGGCCTGCATCTATTAGGTCTTCTACAATGTCGTCTATTTTTCCGTCTGAGTGAAACATTACAGGCACTCCTGCATTTAGCGCGGGCTCAAAGATGCGTGCCATTCTCTTTACCCACATATCTTTAAATATTTTGGGCGGAATAAAAAGCCCTGTCTTAAATGCCACATCATCAGCCGGAAATACAAAGTCAACTCCTGCATCTACAAGGGCCTTAGTCATCTTTACAAAATGGGCGCATGAGAGCTCAAGCATATCCTCAATTAGCTCTCTGTCTTCATATACCATCATCATAAAGTCGTTCATGCCCACGACAAATTCATACGGGGTCTGCATAAGGCATCCGTATAGAGCTGATATGCCGACTTTAGAGTTTCTGCGGCTGACTGCCTCCCTGTACTCTTTTACATATCCTACAGTTGACTCTATGGCTGCATCGCTGTCCAGCACAAGCTCTTCAAAGTCCTTCCTGCTCTTGCAGGCCCTGTTATATGCGGGAACAAGGTTTCCGTCTTTATCCCTTCGCTTAAACGGAGTCCAGAGGCCTCCGTCAAACATTATGGCGTCCTGGCCGATGAGCTCGCAGAAGTCTATAAAGTCATCGGGATACATGGGGCGGCCCTGCTCTGCGTCTGCTCCTTTTGCGGGGTCTCCACCGTATGAGAGGGTGTTTCCCGCATACCTTCCAAGGATCTTTTCCACGTGGGCATCCTCATAGAGAATCTCAAAATTGGGCACCCTGTCGACAGGTTTTCTTTTAAAGGCGGCAAGGAGCCGCTCTTTATCGGGTCCTCCGGTAAAGGGTTCTATTGTCTTTGAGTTTATCACTTGTTAACCTCCTTTATATTTTAAAATAGTAATTAAAAAAACTCAGATATTGATTTAAAAGCCCGATTTTTAAAATTGCTCAAGTTTTCCGGCTATCTGCTGGTTTAAATCAAATATCTTTTCACATGTGTTCATCTTTCCGCTGCCGTCAAGAGGTGGAGAGGCTGCAATCCACGGGCCGACAGTAACATTCCACCTTTTTATTGCATCGATTTTATTAAGCCTTGCATAAAGCTCATCGATATCTTCAGTCTCGTAATAAACGATTGAAAGGTCTTTGTAGTTCCATATCAGGAGCTCCTGCGCGCCTTCGCCTTTTATCGCTTCCAGCAGTTCGGGCCATGGGTTTCTGTGGATATCACAGTATTGCCTAAGGTGCTCAGGCTTTATTTCCAGGATGAGCATATATCTTTTTATTTCTTTGTTTTTTCCTTCTTTAGCGGGCGTATCCTGCATTTTTAGCTTCCCCCAATCCTCAAATATTATTTTATTTAAAAAAGCTGACCATTAAAAATAAATCTGTCCGGATAAAAGAATTTATTTTTGTTCGGCTCTTACCCGGTTTTATCTATCAGGTTATTTAATCTCTCCCTGTAATATTTAAAATTTTCCCATGTTACATCTTCAGAAACAGCATGGTCAATATGGGGAATATATCCTCCCAGCTTCATAACGGAGAATACTCTATCAAGTTCATCATCGATTTTTTGCTTCGAAGAATCCGCAAATAACACTTTTTTATTAAATCCCCCCATCATTTTAAGGGATGGATATTCCTGCCTTATTTGGACTATATCATTAACAGCTTCGAATGGGAAAAGCCCGGTAACACCCGCTTCGAGCCATAGCGGTATAAGCTCGCCAATAAGTCCGTCACAATCAACAATAATATTTTTTATCCTGTATTGTTTTAAAAAATCAATTAATCTTAAATAGTATGGCATCATGAACGCATCAAACATATCCTTTGAAATAAATGAACCGGAACGATATGCGATATCTTCAAGTATGAATACGCAGTCCACTTCAACCTTTCCAAGTATTACCGACCAGTAATCCATGGTAAAATTTAAAAAATATTCATTGAATTCCTTAATCAGGCCAGGGTCATCATACATGCTCAGCATGAAAGTAACTTCGCCCATGAGATGCCTTGCAAGAAATGAAAAGCCGAAAGGATTGCCCCCTAGCCTTATTGGAAAGTCCCTGTTCCTTAAATTTTCCACAAGACTTTCAAAATTTTCCGGGAGCCTTTTTGCAATTCCATCGCCGGAGTTGTCATAGAGGGAAATATACTCCTGGAAATCTTTTTTATTTTTTATGGGATAATCGATTACCATGGGGATTGAAGACTTCTGCGTCAGAACCTTGTTTGTAAGTCCGTATTTATCTTTAAAAATCCTGTAATCCTTATTTTCCTCGATTACGCTGCCTGCAAGCATAGGGCCGTAGTCTATGGGGAATTTTTCAAGGTATGAATCAAGCATAAAATAGGGGGCCACATTTTTATCCACTTCATCCGCATATTTTCCTGAAAGCGGTTTTGAGCCCCGGATTGATTCCGAATCTAAAATCTTCCCTGGAAGGTCCGCGATTTTTGGAAGGCCCTGCAAAAACCAGTTCCTTATTGTCCCAGCCCAATATGCAAACTCGGTCTTTGGTACTACCGAATTATCCTCAAAATCCATTACTGAAAGAAATTTTTGCCTTGAATTCATATTATAAAAACTCCCGACTTTTAATATCCATTAGTAAATTATTAAAATAACTATTCCTTCTTTAGAATTTCTGGCATTTCCTGTTAAGTTTTCGGCCTTTAAGATTTTGCTGTGTCCTGTAAAATTCATCGATTACTTCACATAAACCATTTACAGTCATATTGTGTATAGCCTTGCCAAACTCTTTTGTCGCGCAGCTGGGGTCTCCTGCCCCGCCATAAGTGCTGTTTTCAAGATACCACGTTGAAAGGTAGAGCTTTCGCTTTTTTGGAGTGCCCCAGTCTACAGGGCAGGTCTGAAGGTCGCTTTTCATTATATCAGTACTATCTGCAACGCTCATATCTACAAGATCTTCGCTCAAATGAAGCAGAACACTTGTCTCAATCTCACAAGCATGTCCGATTCCGCCTGGTTTTGACCTGCGGTTCTGCATGACATATCCCTTGTCCCAGCAGTCAAAAATATTGGTAACGCCTGGAAATACCTTGAAATCGTCGCCTATGGAACGTACCACTACGTCAAGCACACCAGGATTGTTTCCATGGCCGTTGACAATAAGTATTTTATCTATGCCCATATCGATTAGCGACTGGCATATATTGTATAGCAAATCAATCAGCACTTTGGGTCTTATTGTTATTGTGCCGGGCCAGTTTTTCAGTATGGATATGGAGTAGCCAAACCATACCGCAGGAAGCACCGATACAGGTATTTTGGGCGACATCTTTTCTGCTGCATCTATTGCAGCGCTGTAAGCCATTTTTGTGTCGGTAATAACCGGCAGGTGCCGGCCATGGACCTCACAGGCTCCAATTGGAACTATAACCATTCCGTCTTTCTTTATGAATTCCCCGATCTCTGGCGAACGCATTTCTTCGAATCTTATTTTCACATTAAATACTCCCTGCGTTAATTATATTTTATGGTTTTTTATTTTTATATACACGTTTCTTCTGTTAATATGACCCATACTTGTGTATTGCGTTTATATAGGTTATTACGTTTTCATGTGGTATATAATTTACTACTGAATGGGATACCGTTGCCACATACCCATATCCCGACTTTAACACGTTCATGTGCGCCTTTACGTCCGCATCTACCTCTTCAGGTGTTCCCTTTGAAAGAGGAAATTCAATATCCACGTTTCCTGACAGGCAGAGCCTGTTGCCATATCGTTTCTTATATTCCCTATAGTCCACACCATACGGGTCCATAGGGTTAAGGCAGTCAAGTCCAATTTCTATAAGGGCATCAACCATATCGTCGATTTTGCCGTCAGAATGAAACATGACAGGTACACCTGCATTTACAGCAGGTTCAAATATGCGGGCTATTCTTGGGACCCATATTTCTTTCATTATTTTAGGAGGAATAAAAAGGCCGGACTTAAAAGCCACATCATCTGCTGCAAATATAAAATCCACTCCATTTTTTACCAGCAACTTTGTCATTTTTACCGAATGTATCGTTGATACCTCCAGCATATCCTCCACCAGCCCCCGGTTTTCATAGACCATCATCATAAAATCATTAATGCCGACAACAAATTCATAAAGTGTCTGTGTTATGCTGCCGCATAAAACTCCAACGCCTATCCGTGAATTTCTTTTTGCTATGGCTTCTTTATATTCTTCAAGGTATTTTATTGTTTCTGATATCTGTGTGTCTGAGTCAAGAATAAGCTTGCTGAAGTCTTGCGCAGTCTTGACTTTCCTGTCATAAGCGGGAACCAGGCTGCCATCGTTATCTAACCTCATAAAAGGAACCCATAACGCGGACCCGACAAGCATTGCGTCCTG
>CAYGYY010000069.1:0-10894 GCA_964354265.1 uncultured Actinomycetota bacterium | reverse complement strand
GAAGGCGGACGCACCATAGGCGCAGGAAGCATCATAAAGATAATAGAGTAAAAATAGATTTAATGGATATAAGTAGAAACAGGAAAAGTTAGGAGGAAATCAGTTGGCAGCAAAATTAGGACAGAAGATCAGGATAAAACTTAAAGCTTATGATCATGAGATAATTGACCGTTCTGCCAAAAAAATAGTTGAAACAGTAGAGAATTCAGGCGCAAAAGTCTCAGGTCCTATTCCGCTACCGAACAAAAAGAATGTTTTTTGTGTGATCAGGTCACCACATGTTGACAAGGATTCAAGGGAGCACTTTGAAATAAGAGTTCACAAGCGGCTTATTGATATAATAGATCCCACCCCTAAGACCGTGGACCTGCTCATGAGGCTGAGCTTGCCAGCCGGAGTGGATATTGAGATAAAATCCTGATAGTTTTTTAGCTTTAAAAGTTTGCAGTTTTGAAAATTTATATACAAAAGAGGGATTATATAGGATTTTGCCAAATAAGGTAAAGTATCTCTTGAAAGAAAAACGCAAAAAATATATAATATCGATTTTGTCTTTGTCCAAAAAAGTTTTGAGAGTGATGGAAAATGGTAAATTCAATATACGGAAAAAAAGTAGGCTCAACACAGATATTCAGCAGTGACGGTGCAGCTATTTATGTTACTGCAATTGAAGCAACTCCCTGTACTGTCGTACAGATAAAAGATGATGCAAGTGATGGCTACAAGTCATTAAAAATCGGCTTTGGAACTGTTAAAGAAAAAAAGGTTAATAAACCAATAAAAGGTGTTTTCAGCAAAAACGGCCTTACAGTGAAAAGGTATCTTAAGGAACTCAGGGTTGAAGATTTTGACCAGGAATACAAACCGGGCGACCAGATAGATGTAGGAGTGTTCAAGGTTGGGGATAAGGTAAAGATAACCGGTATTTCAAGAGGCAAGGGTTTTGCAGGAGTAATTAAAAGATACAATTTTCACAGAGGCCCTATGACACATGGTTCTCACAGCATAAGGAAGACTGGTTCTGTAGGAATGTGCGCAACTCCTTCAAAAGTGCACAAGGGCAAAAAGATGCCCGGTAGGATGGGCGGAAAAAAAGTTACCATTCCTGCTACTGAAATTATTGACATAATCGGTGATCAGAACCTCATCCTTGTTAAAGGAAGCGTTCCTGGACATGCCGGGAATGTTGTATTGCTTAAGAAAGCATAATAGATTTGGAGATTAAGATGGCTAATTTAAATGTTTTAAACCTGGAAGGCAAACAAAAAGGAAAAATAGATATTTCTGACGAGTTTGTCACCCAGGAAATGAATGACGAATTAATCCACCAGGAAGTCAGGAGATATCTGGCAGCAGGCAGGGCTGGTACCCATAAAGTAAAAGAACGAAGCGAGGTATCCGGTGGCGGTAGAAAGCCCTGGAGGCAGAAAGGCACAGGCAATGCAAGAGCAGGATCTAACCGTTCCCCTATCTGGAGGCATGGAGGAATAGTATTCGGGCCAAAACCAAGGGATTATTCTTTTAAGCTGAATAAAAAGGTTATAAAAAAAGCACGACTCATTGCGTTGACTGAAAAATTTAAAAATGACAGGATAATGGTTTTAGAAAACCTTGAATTCGAAGAACCAAAAACAAAAAAAGCAGGCGAGATACTTAGCAGCCTGAAAGTATCAGGAGAGAAAGTGCTTCTAGTAATAGAATCTGTAAACGACTTGACCGGTAAGTCATTCAGGAATATCCCTGAAGTAAAAACTGTCAGCTCGAGAGGGCTGAATACGTATGATATCCTGGTTGCAGATTATTTAATTTTTACAAAAAAATCGTTAACAGATTTTACCAAGGGGTTGGGCGATGAAAGATCCTAGAGATATAATAATATCACCTATAGTTTCTGAAAAGAGCTATGCAGCGGTTCAGAATAAACAATATTCGTTCTACATAGATCCCAGAGTGGATAAGGGTGAAATTAAAAAAGCATTTGAGAAAATATTCAATGTCACTGTTCTGAGAGTCAATACTATAAATGTAAAGGCTAAGCCTAAAAGGCTGGGGAAATCTTCAGGTTATAGTTCCAGGATGAAAAAAGCTATTGTAACTGTGGGCAAAAAAGATAAGATAGATTTCTTTGAATCGACGGTATAAAAACTGATTTCTTTTAAAGTTTGGAGGTAATAAGTTGGCTTTAAAAAAATATAAACCGGTATCTCCCGGAAGGAGATTTGCAACAGTATCAGATTTTTCGGTTTTGACCAGGAAAGAACCCGAGAAGTCTTTAACCGTTTCACTTGATAAAACAGGCGGCAGAAACAATAAAGGCCGTATTACAAGAAGGCATAGCGGCGGCGGTCATAAAAGACTTTACAGGATTATAGATTTTAAGAGGAATAAGGATAATATTCCTGCAAAAGTTATTGCAATTGAATATGATCCCAACAGGAGCTCAAGGATTGCCCTGGTGCAGTATGCAGATGGGGAAAAACGTTACATACTTGCGCCGGTCGACCTGAAAATCGGGGGAAGCATAATTTCCGGCGATAGTGTTGACATAATGCCGGGTAATTGCCTGCCGATCAGGAATATACCAGTTGGTACAATCATCCACAATATAGAACTCAGGCCTGGAAAGGGCGCTGAAATGGCGCGGTCAGCAGGAAGCGCTGCACAGGTACTGGCAAAGGAAGACAGGTATGCCCAGATAAAGCTTCCTTCAAGTGAAGTAAGGATGGTGGATTTGAATTGCAAGGCTTGCATAGGCCAGGTAGGCAATCTTGATCATGGCATAATAAGCCTTGGAAAAGCTGGAAGAAACAGGTGGCTGGGTGTAAGGCCAAGTGTCAGGGGTACGGCTATGAATCCGCATGACCATCCGCATGGCGGAGGGGAAGGAAAAAACAAGACATCCGGAAGAAACCCGGTAACGCCATGGGGCAAACCTACGCTTGGTTACAAGACAAGAAATAAAAAGAAGTCAAGCAGTAAATTTATTGTTAGAAGCAGAAAGAAATAGGAGGAATTATTATGTCCAGGTCTTTAAAGAAGGGACCATTTATAGATGACAGCCTTATAGCTCAAATCGAGAAATTAAATGAAACGAGCCAGAAAAAGATTATTAAGACCTGGTCCCGAAGTTCAACTATTTTTCCAGAAATGGTTGGTCATACAATAGCAGTGTATGACGGGAAAAGACATGTCCCGGTTTTTGTTGCAGAGTCGATGGTAGGGCATAAACTTGGGGAATTTGCCCCGACCCGTTCTATAAGGCCTCATATTTATAAAGGCAAGGGCGAAAAAACAGCCACGGTTAAAAAGAAAAAGTAATATAGGGGGCTATTTTGGAAGCAAAAGCAGTTGAAAAGTATATAAGGATTTCACCACGAAAAGTAAAATATGTTATTGATGTTATAAGAAAAAAACCTGTTGAGGAAGCGATAGGGTTGCTGTCGCTTACCCCTAATAGGGCAGCAGTATATGTAAAGAAGGCTATTCAGAGCGCTTCTGCAAATGCGACTGAAAATTTTAAAGAATACAAAGTTGCAGAAGAAAATTTAATCATAAAAGAAATATTTGTAACGGAAGGCCCAACGCTTAAAAGGTTTAAACCCAGGGCAAGGGGACGTGCCGACAGGGTTTTAAAAAGGACCTCCCATATAACAGTTTTGGTTTCAGATGAAAACAGGAAAAAACTGGAAACCAAAGAAGAAAAAAGCAAAGGAAAAACCCGGCAGTCTAAAAAGGAGGCTAAAGTCTAATGGGACAGAAAGTAAGCCCGAATGGCCTAAGGTTAGGCATTAACAAATACTGGCAGTCCAGATGGTTTTCTAGTAAGGAATATGCCAAGTTTTTAAATGAAGATATCAAGATAAGAAAAGCCCTGGAGGACCAGCTTGCCAATGCCGGCATTGCAAGGATTGAAATAGAGAGAACTGCTGAAGAGATAAAGGTGGATGTTTATACTTCCAAACCAGGGGTAGTAATCGGCAAGAGAGGCACTAATATCAATGACATAAGGGAAATGGTACAGAAAGAAGTAAGTAAGAATATACAGTTAAATATTATTGAAGTAAAGAGACCTGAAATGATAGCTAAACTTGTTGCAGAAGGAATAGCATCACAGCTCCAGGGAAGGGTCAGCTTCAGGAAAGCAATGAAAAAATCCGTATCCCTGGCAATAAAAGCGGGAGCCAAGGGTATCAGGGTCCAGTGCGCAGGACGACTTGGCGGAGCAGAAATGGCAAGGACGGAGTGGTACAGGGAAGGCAGAGTGCCATTGCATACCCTTAGAGCAGATATTGATTATGGTTTTGCTGAAGCCAATACGACTTTTGGCAAGATAGGCGTCAAAGTCTGGATATATCTTGGAGATACGATTTTTGATAAGAGAGAGTTAGAGGAAAAGAAAGAAGCAGCAGTACAACGCTAAAAGGAGATTTTTATGTCACCAATGTTAATGCCCAAGAGGGTTAAACACAGAAAAGAACAACGAGGGCGAATGAAGGGTCTGTCAAAGGGCGGGACAAAACTTGCCTACGGCGAATACGGGCTGCAGGCGCTGGAGCCTGGTTGGATAACAAGCAAGCAGATAGAAGCGGCCAGGATAGCGCTTACCCGTTACATAAAAAGAGGGGGCAAAGTATGGATAAATGTTTTTCCGCATAAACCGGTAACAAAAAAGCCGGCAGAAACCCGTCAGGGCGGTGGAAAAGGCGCTCCCGAACACTGGGTTGCTGTTGTTAAGCCCGGAAGGATAATGTTTGAGATATCAGGTGTTCATATGGATGTTGCAAAAGAAGCCACAAGGCTTGCTTCCCATAAACTGCCTATCAAGACAAAATTTGTTTATCAAGAACAATAATATTTTGGATGGTTTTTAATGAAAATGAAAGAAATAAATGAAAAGACAAAACAGGAGCTTGAATCCAGGCTATCTGAAATCAAGAAAAATATACTGGCGTTAAAGTTTAAGAAAGCTTCAGGCCAGCTGGATAATAATATGGCGATACACAATCTTAAAAAAGATGTAGCAAAAATCGAGACAGTTTTAAGGCAGAAAGAATTAGGCATAAGCTAATAAATCAGGGGGGATACTTTTGGAAAGAGGAAAAAGAAAAATAAGAACCGGCAATGTAGTCAGCGATAAGATGGATAAAACTGCGACTGTTGCCATCGAATCTTATTACAGGCACCCTTTATATAAAAAGATATTGAAAAAAATCAAAAGGCTGAAAGTCGATGATCCCGAAAATCAGCTTGGCATAGGGGATGTAGTAAAAGTTACAGAAACCAGGCCTCTTAGCAAGACTAAGAGATGGAGAATACTGGAGATAGTTAAAAAGGCAGAATGATAATTTTCACAAAAAGTGAAAAGCAAACTGTCTCAATGATTTGTTTTTAACTTATTAAAGATTTTATATTTTAAGTATCTTTTACCGGTTGGATTCAGGTTTTGGTGGGTAGTTAACGCGGTTAATAGGTAGAGAGGGTTGGCAAGATGATACAACAATATACTAGAGTCAATGTTGCAGACAATACTGGAGCAAAAGAATTACTGCTCATAACTGTCCTTGGTGGCTCCGGGAAGAAATATGCGCGAGTAGGGGATATTTTTACAGCGGCTGTCAAGGTTGCAAACCCCGGCGGTGTTGTTAAGAAGAGTGATGTTGTAAGGGCCGTCCTGGTCAGGTGCAAAAAAGGGTACAGGCGTAGAGACGGGTCATATATAAGATTTGATGATAATGCAGCAGTTATAATCGACAACCAGAATAATCCTAAGGGAACGAGGATATTCGGTCCCGTTGCAAGGGAGTTAAGGGAAAAGAATTTTATGAAGATCATATCATTGGCACCAGAGGTAATTTAGAAAGATATCAGGAGTATTTTATATGTTAAAGTTTAAGAAAAACGATAAAGTAAAAATTCTACATGGAAAAGACAGGGGTAAAACCGGTAAAGTATTAAGAATAGAACCGTCAAAAGGGGTTGTCTATGTTGAAGGCATAAATGTAATCAAAGTCCATACCAGGGCGAAAAAACAGGGACAATCAGGCGGAATAATAAGCAAGGAAGGCCCAATTCATTTTTCGAATGTAGAAGTGGTTTGTCCTAGTTGCAGTAAACCTGCAAGGATGGGATTTGAAATCAAGGATTCAGGCGACAAAGTCAGGATATGCAAGAAATGTGGAGGACAGTTCTAATGAAACCCAGGTTAAAAGAAAAATACGATAGTGAAATATTGCCACAGATGTTTAAAGAGTCGAACTATAAAAGCATCATGCAGGTACCAAAAATTAAAAAGATCACCATAAATATGGGAGTAGGCTCTGCAATACAGAATCCTAAAGATCTTGAAGGCGCTACAGGCGACCTGACAAAGATTGCAGGACAGAAACCTGTAATTACAAAAGCAAGTAAATCAATTGCAAGTTTTAAGGTCAGGAAAGGACACTCAATCGGTTGTATGGTAACGTTGCGGGGGAACAGGATGTATGAGTTCCTGGACAGGCTGCTAAATGTAGCAATCCCAAGGATAAGAGACTTCAGGGGGCTTTCCAGGAAAAGTTTTGATGGCATGGGTAATTATACCTTGGGCATAAGGGAACAGACCATTTTCCCTGAAATAGATTATGACAGCCTTGTAAATGTAAAGGGCATGAATATAACAATAGTAAGTTCTGCCAGGAATGATAACGAGGCTTTAATTTTATTGGAAAAATTTGGATTTCCATTCAGGAAACAGTAAAGTTTTTAACAGGAGGATTTTTATTGGCTAAAAAATCTCTTATAGCAAAACAAAAAAGAGCGCCGAAGTTTAATGTGAGGTCTTATCACAGGTGCAACAGGTGTGGCAGGCCCCGAAGCTATTACAGGAAATTCGGGTTGTGCAGGATATGCTTGCGGGAATTGGCTTATGAAGGAAAAATTCCTGGGCTGACAAAGTCCAGTTGGTAAAAAGGAGGATAAATGTCTGTTTCAGATCCGATTGCTGATATGTTGACCAGAATCAGAAATGCAAATAAAGCCAGGCTCGATAATGTTATAATGCCTTCTTCAGGATTAAAAACTGAAGTAGCTAAAATAATGTATGAAGAGGGTTATATTTCGAGTTACGAGGTCATTGACGGCAAAAATACAAGTGGAATATTAAAAATTCATTTAAGGTATAACAGGAATAAATCCGGTATTATTTCAGGACTGAAGAGAGTCAGTAAACCGGGACTTCGAGTTTATGCAGAGAAAGAAAAAATACCTCGCATACTTGGCGGGATGGGTACTGTAATAATTACAACATCCCAGGGTGTCATGACCGGCAGGAAAGCAAAGGAACTAGGCATTGGCGGCGAAGTCATATGCTATATCTGGTGATATGGCGCGAATCTGTATTTTGTGACAGTTAATTAAGATTTAGGAAATATTGGTTGTTTAAATAATTATTTTATTCTTTAAAGATTTTTAATATAAGAGGGGGTTCTAAGTTGTCAAGAGTGGGCAAAAGACCGATTTTAATTCCTTCAGGAGTTGAAATAAATATAAATGATAATGAAGTGAAAGTTAAAGGAAAGCTTGGCGAGCTATCCCAGACAGTTGATAAAAATATAAAGTTTGATCTAAACGATAATACGCTTCTGCTTACACTGGTAATTGACAATGCAAAAGCAGGAGCAAAGCATGGGCTTTACAGAAACCTTTTAAGCAATATGGTAACAGGTGTCGATAGCGGTTTTGAAAAGACCCTGAAGATAATAGGGGTCGGCTACAGGGCAAGCAAAAAAGGTGAGGACCTGGAGATTCTTGTGGGTTATTCAAATCCTGTGCTTTTTAAAAAGCCGGAAGATATTTCTTTCGATCTCCCGGATAACACTACTATTATAGTAAAGGGTATAAGCAAGCAGAGAGTCGGACAAATTGCTTCCCAGATAAGGGATCTGAGAAAACCCGAACCCTACAAAGGAAAAGGCATCAGATATGCAAATGAGGTAGTGAGGAAGAAAGTCGGTAAAGCGGCTTCTTCGGGTAAAACCGGTAAATAAGGAGTAAATGAATGAAAACCAGAAATGATTTGAAAGATAAGAGTTTAAGAAGAAAATCAAGGGTTACCTTTAAAGTAAGCCAAAACAGGGACAGGCATATATTATATATACACAGGTCAAATAAGTATATTTATGCTCAGATAGTTGATGTTACAGGCAATACTATTATAGGGATTTCCAGTAAGAACATAGAGGCGCCTGAAGGCACAAAGGGAAAAATCGATATAAGCTTTAAAGCAGGCAAAGCTCTTGCAGAAAAAGCAAAAGCAAAAAAAATCACAAAAATAGTTTTCAACCGGGGCAGTTATAAATACCACGGCAGGGTAAAAGCACTGGCGCAGGGCGCCAGAGAAGGCGGATTAAAGTTCTAATTATCAGTTTTATTGGTTTACCAGTTTTATAATTAAGGAGGAGAATAGTGCCGGAATTTTCTACAGCAGAGGAATATTCTGAGAAAGTCATTAAAATAAACAGGGTTGCAAAAGTTGTAAAAGGCGGAAGAAGATTTAGCTTTAGCGCCCTGGTCGCAGTCGGGAATATGAGCGGTAAAGTAGGTGTCGGGTTTGGGAAGGCTAACGAAGTCTCAATTGCAATCCAGAAAGCTATTAATGCTGCAAAGAAGAGCATTTTTGAAGTGCCGCTTGTATCAGGGACAATACCTTATGAGATAAATGCGCGGTATGGCGCAGGGCATGTTTTTATGAAGCCGGCATCACAAGGTACGGGAGTTATTGCTGGAGGAGCTGTAAGGGCGATAATGGAACTTGCAGGAGTAAGGGATATCCTTACAAAATCCCTCGGCAGCGCGAATGCGATGAATATAGTAAATGCAACAATAAGCGGCCTTAAATCATTAAAGACAAAAGACCAGATATTATCAAACAGGCTTGTAAATGAAAAAAGTGCTAACCGGTAGTAAGCCAGGTTTTTTGGGCAATATGTTTTAAAGTTTTGAAAGGAGACGATTTTGAGGCTCTGTGATATTAAGCCAAACAAAAGTTCATTAAAGAAAAGGAAAAGAGTCGGAAGGGGAAATGGCTCAGGACACGGCACCACTTCAGGGCGGGGCTCAAAAGGGCAACTCTCGCGTTCCGGCGCAAATATCAGGCCGGGATTTGAAGGCGGCCAGATGCCTTTATCCAGAAGGATCCCTCATTTAAGGGGATTCAAGAATACGCGGAAAAAAGAATTCAACATTATCAATGTGAATATTCTGGACAGGTTCAATGATGGTGATGCGATTGATTTTGGTTTCCTGGCTTCAAAAGGCCTTATAATGAAGGAAAAAAATCCTTTGAAGATATTGGGAAACGGGAATATTTCAAAAAAGCTGACTGTAAAAGCTGATTTTTTCAGTGAGAGTGCTATTAAAAAAATCCAGGAAGCCGGCGGCACAGTCGAAGTGGTGGGCGCTGGAAAATAATAATTAAAAATAATTTGTTCTTAAGAAGGATGACAATATGTGGCGGTCTATTCTAAATGCATTTAGAATAAAAGAAATCAGGAACAGGATATTCTATACCATAGGAATACTTGCCTTGTACAGGTTTGGGGCATTCATCACTGTGCCTGGTGTAGATCCAAGCGCTATTACAGAACAGGTAGGATCAGGCATGCTTGGTATGCTTGATCTCTTCTCCGGGGGGGCGCTGTCAAAATTTGCGGTTTTTTCCCTCGGGATAATGCCCTATATTACTGCGTCTATAATAATGCAACTTCTCCAGGTTGTAATCCCCAAGCTCGAACAGCTTGCTAAAGAAGGTGAGACAGGAAGAAGAAAGATCACCCAGATATCCAGGTATATGACTACAGGGCTGGCATTGATACAATCTGTTGCAATGGTGTTTTATTTCAAGAATTTTGGTGCGATACCTGTATTTGACGCAATGCACGTTATATTGATTGTAGTAACCCTTGTGGCAGGTACAACGCTTATAATGTGGTTGGGCGAACTTATAAACATTCATGGTATAGGCAATGGCATATCGCTTTTGATTTTTGCATCCATCGTGACCAGGATCCCGGCCCAACTGATAGGGATGTTCAGGCTGGGGGCTATGAACATTGTCTATGTTGTGCTGGTTGCCGCGATTGCTATTGGAATAATAATGGGCATCATAGAAATGCAGCAGGGCGAACGGAGGATACCGGTTCAATATGCCAAGAGGATAGTAGGTAGAAAAGTATTCGGCGGCCAGAGTACCTATATCCCGCTTAAAGTAAACCAGGCTGGTGTAATGCCAATAATATTTGCTGTATCATTGCTGCTGTTCCCCGCAACAATTGCCCAGTTTACGAATGTGGAGTGGATACAGAATCTGGCAGCCGCTTTAACCCCAAGCGCAGAAGGGAAAATAAACCCGGTATATGCAATTGTGTATACACTACTCATAATTTTCTTTGCGTATTTTTATGGCGCCATAACTTTTAATCCAATGGATACCGCTGACAACCTGAGGCGTTATGGGGGATTTATACCGGGGATAAGGCCGGGGAAAAATACCGCGGACTACCTCTCACATATTTTAAACAGGATAACATTGCCCGGGGCTTTTTTCCTTGCAATAATAGCGCTGTTGCCTGAATTAATTATAACCTATGCTAATATACCTTTCAGGTTCGGTGGCACTTCTATACTTATTGCGGTCAGTGTTGCGCTTGAGACTATGAGACAACTTGAGTCCCAGTTAATAATGCGTGATTATGAGGGCTTTTTAAAATGAGGCTTATACTGCTTGGTGCGCCCGGTGCAGGAAAGGGTACGCAGGCCAGGAAAATTTCAGAAAAGTTTAATATCCCACATATCTCGACAGGGGATATCCTGCGTAACGAGCTGAAGAACAACACGGAGCTTGGACAGCAGGCAAATG
>CAYGYY010000068.1:0-11009 GCA_964354265.1 uncultured Actinomycetota bacterium | reverse complement strand
AAAAATTACCTCAGAATATATTGCGCCTGGGTGATATAGCCGGAAGAGTATGCAGAAAGTTTGCAATCAAGACTGGACTGCCTGAAGGAATACCGGTTGGGCAGGGTGCTGTTGATGCAACAAGCGCAAGTATAGGATGTAATGCATTTACTTCCGGAAGGATATTTATGGCAGCAGGTTCATCAACATGGATCCAGATAAATATAGACAGGGAATTCAGCACGAAAGGATTATTTGGAAGCTACCCGGACCTGGTCGTTGATAATTTTACAATAGAAGGGGGACAGGTCTCTACAGGTTCTGTCCTTAAATGGTTTAAGACGCAGTTTATAAGCCCGGATATTGAAGAAGCAGCAAAAAATAGGGGAATAAGCGTTTACTCTTATATGGATAAGGAAGCAGAGAAGCTTCCTATAGGTTCAGAAGGGATAATTATAGTGGAGCACTGGCAGGGAAACCGTACGCCATTTACTGACCCAAACAGTAGGGGTATTATAAGGGGACTTACTTTAAAACATACTCCAGTACATATTTATAGGGCAATAATGGAAGCAGTAGCATATGATATAGAATCTTCCCTAAGGATAATAAAAGAAAATAATTTTAATATCCACGAGATCATTGGGGTAGGCGGTCATATGAATAGCAGGATATGGTCCCAGATATATGCAGATGTATCAGGACTTCCAATAAAGAAAACAACAAATCCAGAGGCAACATGCCTTGGTTCAGCAATAATTGCAGCTGTTGCAGCCGGCAAGTATAAGAATATGGTAGAAGCAGCTGATAACATGGTCCATTTTGGTGAAGAAGTTAGACCCGATATGAATAACCATGAAAAATATAAGTTTTTTGTCCAGCAATATAGAAATACTTATATAGCATTAAGAGATGATATATACAGGACTAATGATTTTATCAAAGGCCTGTAAATAAATAATAAGAATCTGTCAACAACCGGCATATTTTACTTTATCATTCCAGATTTAACCGGCAGACAGTTTATATATCTCTACAATATCTTCAGCATTGGTCTTCTTAATATTGCCAAGTTTTACTGCTTTTTCTGCCATTTCTTCAAATCTTGCAGCAGGTATGTCTGCTTCCTTAAGTGTTGTTGGTAACCCAAGTTCTTTATAGAAGCTTAATAACCTCTTAATTGCTTCAAGTGCCATACTTTCCATCGAAAATAAATTATCATCGACATTCCACACTCTTGCAGCAAACTGTGCAAATCTTGCAACATTATATTTGTAAGCATATTTCATCCACGAAGGAAAGATTATTGAAAGTCCGGCTCCATGTGCGATATCATAAATAGCGCTCAGTTCATGTTCTATCATGTGAGAGGCAAAATCTCCCGCTCTTCCTGTACCCAGAAAATCATTATGCGCGATTGAACCTGCCCACATTACTTCTGCCCTTGCGCCGTAATTATTGGGTTCTTTCATAATTATCAGGCCGTTATTTATAACAGTTTTCATAGTTGCTTCACAAAGCCTGTCTGTAAGCTCTACATCTTTTACATTTGTAAAATACCTTTCCATTACATGAGCAAGAATATCTGATACCCCACACGCTGTCTGGAATGGGGGAAGTGTAAAAGTAAGGACAGGGTTAAGTATTGCAAACTGCGGTCTTATTAATTGGTTGTTTTCAACTATGACATCTCTCTTTAATGGATATGGACCATCTTCATTTGTAAGGACACAATACTGGCTGGACTCGCTTCCTGCTGCAGGTAGTGTAAGTATTACACCTACGGGCAATGCTTCTTTTGCAACTGCTTTTTTGTCGGCAAAATCCCAGACATCCCCATCGTATTTTGCACCCAGAGCTATACTTTTTGCAGAGTCTATAACGCTACCGCCACCGACAGCCAGGATAAGCCCTACCCCCTTTTCCTTGGCAAGTTTAATGCCTGCTCTTGCAAAATTAAGTGTTGGATTTGGTTTTACACCTCCATACTCAATAACTTCTATGCCTTCATCTTTTAACGACTTCATAACTGTGTCAAAAAGACCGCTTTTCTTTATGCTGCCTCCGCCGTAATGAAGCATTATTTTACTGGCAAATTTCTTTACTTCTTTACCTACAAGTTTCTCAGTTTCTTTACCAAAGATTATTTTTGTACTCCTGTCATAAATAAAATTTTCCATAACTTACCTCCCGGGTAGGCATTGATTAGTGTTTTTAATATTTGGTTATTTTTAAATTATAACAAAAAATAAATATTTATATAGTCAATGTATCATGTTGATTTGTTTTTTATTATTTTTTTTTATGGTATATTTTTTTATCATTTAAAAATTATTTATGCTCACTAATAAAAAAATAATCTGTAAAAAATTGTAAGGTAATGGAGGTAAATTATGAAAAAGGCAGCAGTTCTTGGTGCCGGATATATGGGAAGCGCTATAACTTTTCCATTATCGGATAATGGAATGCAGGTCAATCTATGGGGTACGTGGCTCGACGATACAATAATTAAATCCTGCATAAACGGCTACCATCCAAAACTTAAGAAAAAAATGCCTGCTAATGTCAGATTTTTTTACTCTTCAGATCTCAGACAAGCCGTAAGCGATGTTGATATGATATTTGTTGGCATTACAAGTAACGGGTTCCTGGATGTATTTAAAATGCTGATAGATGCAATAGATAAAAATTATATATTTTTCAAGCTCACAAAAGGTCTTATAAATGATAATGGCAATATAAAAAGGATATCCCAGTCAGCCATGGAGGTTTTCAGGTCAAAATTTTCTAATGAGGATTTTGACTGGACTGTAATTGGCGGGCCTGTAAAAGCTGGAGAACTTTCGGATAAGATTCCTACAGCCAGCGTGTATGCGCCTAATAATAAAAAACTTTCAGAACTATGCTACAGCTTCTCTACAGAATATTATCCCATAACTGTTACAGATGATGCTATAGGCGTAGAAGTGTCTTCCGCATTCAAAAACGTGTACGCAATAGCTATAGGGATTTGTGACGGCCTTTTTAGAGATAAAGGAGAAGGCAATTACCATAACTTTAATTCCTTTATTTTTAACCAGGGTATGCTGGAAATAGCAATGATGGTAGAGAAAGCTGGAGGTAGAAAAGAAACTGCCTTTGATCTTGCTGGAATAGGTGATTTCTATGTAGCATCACTTTCAGGAAGAAATCGCAGGTATGGCGATGCAGTAGGGCTGGGAAGTAACCCTCATAAGACATTTAAGGATATGTTTGCAGCAGGTGAGGTTGCTGAAGGTTATATGGCGCTTGAAATAGCGCCTGATTGGGCTGCATCTATTGGTATCGATCCAGTTAAGGACCTGCCATTACTCAATATTCTTTATGAGATAATATTTAAAGAAAAAGATGCCGGCAAAGGTCTTGATTTATTTGTTCAATTGATGAGAAAGCACTTCACATCAAGATGACCAGCCTTTACTTAAAAATGTTAAGTATAAAAATTTCAATAAATTTATGCGTTAAGCAGCATATTTGCTGTCTTTTCGTCTGTCGCTAAAATATTGATTATTTTACCTTTAAGGGCACCAAGGATTGCGGAGTATTTTTCCGTTCCTCCAGCTACGCAAATCCTGTATTCTATTTTTGGTATATATTCTACAGGTATTGCTATTATTCTTTGTTCGACTGAGGTATTGCAAAAGCTGCCATTACTATCAAAAAAATGACCAAAAATATCACCTGCGACTTTTGCTTCTGAAAGTTCTTTTATCTCCTGTCCAGTTAAAAACCCTGACCTGAAAATTGTGGAATTCCCTAATGGATAAAAAGTCCCTGCTCCTACAATTGCTATATTGACATTATTAAAGAAATCAAAAGTCTGTTTCATGCTGCTGTCTTTAAGTATCGCCTCTTTTATCTCCCTGTTATCCACAAAAAGCGGGGCATATAATATGTGAGGGGATACCCCGAACTTGTTTGAAAGTTCTTTAGTCTGGTCAAGACCTTCAAAAGTTAAAAAATATGAACCACCCAGCAGCTGGACCACTTCGACTTTTTTTGAAAGTTTCATAGGAAGGGCTTCAATTACCTTCTTTACAGTCGAACTGTGCGATATTCCAAGGACATCGCCATCTTTCAGGATATTAATAAGGTAGCTGGCAACTTTCTGGCCTAATAGCTCCTTTATTTCAGTGGGAGCGTCTTTTTCATTTTTTACAACTATAACGCGCTTTAACTTGAATCTATGCTCCAGTGAACTCTCAATTTCTGTTGAAAGCTCCTGCTTGTTGATTATGTTGAATTGCAGTATTTCGAGGTCAATTGCTTTTTGCAAAATCCTTGTCACTTTTGCGGGCGAGAGTTTCAATATCCTGGAGATCTCATTCTGCTGTTTTTTCTCCTTATATTTCAGGTTGCATACTTTAAGTATGAGATCAAGATCTATATCACCCATAATATTTTATCTCTTTAAACACTGGATAATAATACTTTAACACTGATAGAAACATCTATAGGAAAATCCTTTATCATTAAAAAAAATAAATAAATTAAAATTTTACACGATAATTGCTACTCTATTTATAACAAAATACATGGACTTCTGGTATAAGACAGAATATGCTTATTGACAATAAAACTGTTTAATTATATAATTTATTGAAAGTTATTGCAATAGTGAAATAAATTTTAACTTTATTTTCAAATGCCAAAATATCCAGTAAAAACGAAATTGTATATAAATTTTAATGTTTATAAAAAATTATTACTTCTGAGGAGATAAGCTCATGGAAACCGGTAATTATGAGAATCTTGTTGCTGAGATTACAGAGCAAGTGTTGCGCAAAATAAGCGATAATGGCGCATTAAAGAATCAGTCGCCAGGGCATCCTGGTGATAAAGAGTTACAGTTAAAAAAAATAGCAAAGATGATTGACCATACCCTCCTTAAGCCGGATGCTACTTATGAACAGGTAAAACAGCTTTGTGATGAGGCAAAGGAATTCGGTTTTGCATCAGTTTGTATTAATTCATGCAATGTAATCCTTGCAAAAGAGTTTCTAAAGGGAAGCAACATACCGGTTTGCGCAACTGTCGGATTCCCGCTGGGGGCATCTTCCACCAGGTCAAAAGTTTGTGAGACAAAAGAAGCAGTTGAAAACGGCGCTACAGAGATTGATATGGTAATAAACATAGGCGCCTTAAAATCCAAAGACTATGGCAGCGTAAAAAGTGATATTGAAGAAGTAGTAATATCTGCCGGTAAAAGCGCTATCGTAAAAGTTATTATTGAAACATGCCTTTTAACAGATGAAGAAAAAATCAGGGCATGTGAACTGGCAAAAGATGCCGGGGCTGCTTTTGTAAAGACCTCGACAGGTTTCAGTACGGGCGGCGCTACCGTTGAGGATATAAAGCTTATGAGAAAGACAGTCGGACCTGGAATTGGTGTAAAAGCCTCTGGTGGAATCGGGGATTATGAGGGCGCAATGGCTCTTCTTGATGCCGGCGCATGCACTCTTGGCAATAACAGTCTTTGCAGGCTCGGTACCAGCAAATCAATAAAAATACTTGAAGGTTAAGAAAGGACTATGAAAGGAAATATATGGCTTCAATGATGCGAGCAGTAAGGCTTTTTTCACCGGGAGACTTAAGATGTGTCGAGGTGGAAAAACCGGAGATTGAAAAAGAGGATGACGTCATTATCAAAGTAAAGTCATGCGGGGTATGTGGTTCTGATATTATGAGGGTTATGGTTAAAGGGGCATACCGGCATCCAATCACAATAGGACATGAATTCTCCGGTATAGTCGAGCAGACAGGAAATGCTGTAAAACAAATACAACCTGGCGACAGGGTAACTGCATCTCCACTCTTACCCTGCATGAAATGTGAATGGTGCAGGATTGGACAATATATTTTTTGTGAAGATTATGCCTACCCAGGTTCGCGCGTTGATGGCGCAATGGCAGAATTTATAAAAATAAATGAAAATAATATAATAAAACTTCCGTTAAACGTCGATTTTGAAGCAGGCGCAATGACAGACCCGGTTTCAGTTGCATTACATGCAGTCAGGAAATGCTGCATCGAACCGGGGTATAAAGCAGCGGTCTATGGATTAGGCGCAATAGGACTTCTTACGGTACAATGGCTAAAAATCGCAGGTTGCATAAATGTTTTTGCTGTAGACATCTATGATGAAAAACTTGAATTGGCAAATTTTCTTGGAGCAGATGTCTGTATAAATGCAAGAAATCAGGAACCGGTGGAATCAATAAAGCAGAATACCGCAAACATGGGCGTTGATATTGTTGTCGAACTGGCTGGTTCTAAGACTACACAGGTGCAGGCGATTGATTCAGCAAAAAAAATGGGTAAAGTCATTTTTTGCGGCATCTCTTATGACGACCTTTTAATACCAAATGCTACGCTTAGCAGAATCCTGAGAGGCGAACTGCAGGTAATAGGCGCATGGAATTCCCTGAACAGCCCGCTTCCCATAAATGAATGGGACAGTTCATTGAGATTTGTAAATGCAGGGAAAATAAAATGTGCCCCGTTGATTTCACACAGGTTCAGGCTTGAGGAATGTGTAAAAGCTTTTGATATGATGTTTAATAAAAAAGAGGTATTCAACAAAGTAATGTTTAAGCCTGAAGAATAATAATAAGGGGAAAGTATGGATAAAAAATACATTTTGGCTATCGATCAGGGCACCACAGGTTCGCGGGTTATTCTTTTTAACCATGAAGGCGAGAGTTCATTCAGTGCCTACCGTGAAATAAAGCAGATATATCCTAATCCCGGCTGGGTTGAACATGATCCTGAAGAGCATATATCTTCAGTTTATTGCTGCGTGGAAGAAGTCTTTACTATAAGTGGAATAAGTCCTTCACAGGTTGAAGCTATAGGTATTACAAATCAGAGAGAGACGATTATATTATGGGAAAGAGATTCCGGTAAGCCTTTATACAATGCAATAGTATGGCAATGCCGCAGGACTTCGGATTACTGTGAAATGCTTAAATCAAAAGGTTTTGAAAAAATCATCCGGGAAAAAACAGGGCTTTTTGTTGATTCATATTTTTCTGCAACAAAAGTCAAATGGATAATAGATAATATAGAAGGTGTCAGGCAAAAAATAAAAGCAGGCAATGTATGTATGGGGAATGTTGATTCATGGCTTATATATAACCTGTCAGGCGGCAGATATCATGTTACTGATTATTCAAATGCTTCAAGGACAATGCTTCTAAACATACATACTCTTGATTGGGATGACGAACTTCTTGAATTGTTTGGTATCGACAGGAATATACTGCCTGCCCTTAAACCTACAAGCGGCATAATGGCCTACACAGGCAAAAATGAAGCAGCTAAAAAAATATTTAACTGCGAGATCCCGATTTCAGGAGTTGCCGGAGACCAGCAATCAGCACTTTTTGGCCAGGGTTGTTTTAAGCCGGGAATGGTAAAAAATACATATGGTACAGCCCTGGGGCTTATGATGAATATCGGGGGCAGCCCGGTACTGTCAAATAATGGGATGTTGACAGATCTTTTATGGGTAATTGGAAAGGACATTTATTATTCGCTCGAAGGTGTAATATTTATTGGCGGTGCTGCAATACAGTGGCTCAGGGATGGAATCAGGATTATTAAAGATGCCCGGGAGTGCGATATCCTGGCAGAGCAAGTCAAGGATACAGGAGGTGTTTACGTTGTACCTGCATTTACCGGACTTTGTGCTCCTTACTGGGATTCTTATGCAAGAGGCACTATCATAGGCATTACAAGAGGGACATCAAGGGAACATATCTGCCGGGCAACAGAGGAATCCATTGCATATCAGTCAAAAGATATTATAGATGCTATGATAGCTGATTCAGGAAAAGAGCTCAGTTCACTAAGGGTTGATGGCGGAGCCACAAAAAGCGATTTTTTAATGCAATTTCAGGCGGATATGCTTGGCATACCTGTTGAAAGACCGAGGGTAACAGAGATGGCGGCACTTGGCGCAGCATATCTTGCAGGTCTTGGTGTTGGATACTGGGACAGTATCTCAGACCTTGAAAAACACTGGAAGCTTGATAAAAGATATGAACCAAAAATGGAGCCGGAAAAAAGGGAGGAACTTTACTCCGGGTGGAAAAGAGCCGTGGAAAGGTCATTGAACTGGGCAAAATAATGCCCGTGGTTAGCGATTTGGCCATCTGTTAAGCAATCAGAGGTTTATTATTTTTTGAAGTATCTAAATTTTTAAAATATAAATTAAAAAAAGAGGTAACTAATTGGCAAGATATGGAAAACTTTACAGGATAAGACCGGAATCAATCCCGGAATATAAAAAAGCTCATGATGAAATATGGCCAGAAATGAGAAAACTTATAAAGGACGCAGGATTCAAGAATTATTCTATTTTTGCAAGAAAGGACGGCACCCTTTTCGCATACTGGGAACACAATGACCTTGAGGAAGGTTTTAAGATCATGAATGCTTCAGAAGCCAGGCCCAGATGGGAAGAATTTATGAATAAATTTTTTGTAAAAAGCGACCCTTCAATTATGGGTCCTGAATATGAGGACCTGGAAGAGATGTGGCATCAGGATTAATAATCTTAAATGAAAGGCAGTTGTATGTCCCATTGGAAAATATAAAGGCTCTTGTTGAAACAATAATTTCAGAAAGGGAGACAGTCCTTAACGCTTGATTTATAAACAATCAGAATGAATTGGAGGTGAATATTGGCAGGCGACAGTTACAGTATAGCCAGCAAACGGTATGCAGATATTGGAGTGGATACTGAAAAAGTAATTGAAAGATTAAAAAATATGACTTTTTCTATTCATGGCTGGCAGGCAGATGATTTTTCCGGTTTTGAAAGACCGGATTCCGCCCTCTCAGGCGGCGGACTCCTGTCAACAGGAAATTATCCTGGCAAAGCTCGCAATATAAGTGAATACAGACAGGATATTGAGAAAGTTTTCTCCCTTATCCCGGGTAAGAAAAAACTGAATTTTCATACAATTTATGGGGATTTTAAAGGGCAATTCTATGACCGGGATGCAATCCTTCCTGAACATTTTGACACCTGGATAAGATGGGCTCGTAATAATGGCGTAGGGATTGATATAAATCCGGTTTTATGGTCGCATCAGATGGCTTCCTATGGTTATACTATTTCACATACTGATGATAAAATAAGGAAATTCTGGATAGAACATGTCAAGAGAACAAGGGAAATAGGAGCGTATATAGGTAAAAATTTGAAACAGGCTTGTATTTGCGATATCTGGATACCTGACGGTTCAAAGGATTACACTGTAAGCAAATTCCTTCACAGGAAGATTCTTAAAGATTCACTGGATGAAATTTTTTCAATCAATTACCCTGAAGAGCATCTACTGGATGCTCTTGAAAGCAAACTTTTCGGTGTTGCACTTGAAGCATATACTGTTGGCTCGCAGGAATTCTACCTGGCATATGCAATAAAAAATGACAAGATAATGCTTTACGATACAGGACATATGCATCCTGAAGAATTTGTTTCAGATAAGATATCAGCGATCCTGCAGTTTGTAAGGGGAATAATGTTTCATTTGAGCAGGGGTATGCGATGGGACAGCGATCATATCACGCTTTTTACTGAGGAAATTGTTGCAATAATGCAGGAGATTGTAAGGGCAGAGGCTCTTGACAAGGTCTATATAGGAACAGAATTTTTTGACGCAAGCGTTAACCGCATAGGCGCATACGCAACAGGCATCAGGTCAGTCCAGAAAGCCCTTCTGTACGCATTGCTTGAACCCTCGGCGCTTCTAAGGGAATTTGAAGAAAAGAACCAGCTGTTTGCAAGGCTTGGTATGCTGGAGAACCTTAAATCAATGCCATATGGTGATGTGTGGAATCACTATTGTGAAATAATGAGTGTACCGGATGATAATAATTGGATAAATGAGGTCTTCAAGTATGAAAGGGAAGTGACTTCAAAGCGTATCTGATACATAAACATTTTACAACCAGACATTAAAGGGGATAAGAGATTGAAAGCTCTAGTTTTCCATGGAATAGAAGATCTCAGGATAGAAAAAATACAAACTCCTGAGGTCGGTGATTATGAAGCGCTTTTAAAAGTCAGGGCAACAGCAATATGCGGTTCAGATTTAAGGGTAAAAGCAAGTGGACATAAATGTATACCGCCCGGTTCTTTGAGGATACTGGGACATGAGATGGCAGGTGAAATTGTCAAGGCAGGTTCAAGGGTAATGAATTTAAAACCTGGAGACAGGATTGCTCTTGCACCTGTTGCCGGATGCGGTTACTGCAGACAATGTCTCAGGGGAAATGCAACGCTTTGTAACAGCAATACAGTGATGGGCCACAGCATCAATGGCAGTTTTGCAGAGTATGTAAAAATCCCGGAAAATTATATCCACGGAGGGAATTGCTTTTTACTTCCTGATGATTTTCCTTTTGGAGTGGCAGCTCTTGGCGAGCCTCTTGCAACAGTATTTTCAAGCCTTGATTTATGCGGATTAAAACCGTCTGATATAATACTTATCATCGGAGCAGGCCCCATAGGTCTTATGCATGTGGTCCTTTCAAGGATGTTCGGAGCACAGAAGATAATTGTTAGTGAAGTATCAGGTCAAAGACGGAATATTGCTAAAACTTTAGGGGCCGATGTTATTTTAAACCCGCTTGAGGCTGATTTAAAAGAAACCGTATATAAAGAAAGCTACGGTCGCGGCGCAGATGTAATTGTCATTGCAGCAGGCTCACCTGAAGCACAGGAACTTAGCCTCGAGCTTGCAGCAACCGGGGGAGTGGTCAACTTTTTTGGTACCATCCCAAAAGGGCAGGAGAAAATAAATATTGATTCCAATCTTATACATTACAGGAATTTAAAAATACTTGGCATGACCGGGACAAGTGTCCTTAATTACTTTAAGACCATGGAAATCATAGTATCAGGAAAAATAGACCTGAGGAGCTTTATAAGTAAAGAATTCGTCCTTGATGATTTCAAAGAAGCTTTTGAATATGCG
>CAYGYY010000067.1:0-11129 GCA_964354265.1 uncultured Actinomycetota bacterium | reverse complement strand
ACTGCTGCAATTGATAGCTTCTTACTATCACTATATTTTTCTGAATTAGCAGCACCTTTTTCTATAAGTAGCTTTACAATTTCCGTGTGTCCATTCTCTGAAGCAAGCATCAACGCAGTCCAGCCAGAGTTATCTTTAGCGTTAATATCAGCGCCTTTTTCTATAAGTAGATTTACTGTTTCCCTATTTCCCCTCTCTGAAGCAAGTATTAATGCAGTCCAGCCAGAGCTATCTTTAGCGTTAATATCATCACCTTTTTCTGAAGCATCTCTTACTGCAGCTATATCGCCTTGCCTTGCTGCTTCTATTAAATCCATAAATACTCTCCAGTTCAGAAATAAAGATACCCTCTAAGGGAAATTTTATTATTTTTATAAATCAATATTATAACATAAATTACATATAATATTTTTTAGATACCTTTGACAAATATGTCTGAAAGTGGCTGGCCAGAAAGGATTCGAACCGGGTAAATGATAGTGTACTTTAGTGGCTATGGTATCTCATTAAACCTGTGTTGACTGTTTCAATAGCATACCCTCAAATAGTTCTACAGCATATCTTCCCACCCCTGGCAGCAGGTGGGCATATATGTCGTGTGTGATGCTTGTCGCTGTGACCTACCTTGCGAGAGATGGTGTTAATTGCTACCCCTTGCTTTTATAAGCATTAAAATGTGTGTGGGCTATTGGAAAGATATTAATTTTAGGAAATAAGAAAGTCTAAGAATTAAAAATAAATACTAAATATAAAGAATTAATTTTCTTATCCAGAGATGTTATGACCCCAGGTTATATTAAAGTTGGAAATATTATTCTTATGTTTTACATAACTCGTTGTATACCGGTATGAGTTAAGATAGAATAACTGAGTATAACATTTAAGATTTTAAGAGATTATCAAATTTAGATAGGATGTAAATTATGGGTAAAGGACAACCCATCGTGTTAATATCAAGCTACACACCAAGGTTGTGCGGGATAGCAACATTTGTAGAAGAAGCCAGAGAGTTCATCCAGAAAATATATCCAACCAGGGATGTCCTGGTAATAAGCCATATTGACGGAGAAGGTGAAGGAGTTTTTCCCTTGATTGATATGAAAAACCGTTTCTGGTGGAAACCGGTTGTTAAAAAAATCAAGAAACTTGCACCCCATGTAGTTCATTTTGAACATGAATACGGATTATATGAATATCTTGATGAAAGAGGCATCGGCGATGGCAATAAAGGTTTTCTGGAACTTCTTGACGCAATTAATGAGTATCCAATTGTAGTTGAACCTCACACAGTCCATGGAAGACTAAGGGATTCTGAAGAAAATTTTATATATGAACTTTGTAAAATTGCAGATGTAGTAATATTTAAGCATGAATACCAGAAGTGGAGACTTAACTGGACTTTTACACAAAGAAAATGGCCCATGCCTACCAATATAATGATAATCCCACATGGGGCAAGACCTGATATGCAATGGGGTGCTGAGGATATTCCTAGATTAAAAGAAGAGCTGGGGCTTAACAAATTGCCACATTTAAGCAATAATCTTGTTGGTTTGGTTGGGTGGATACAATCAAATAAAAGGTGGGACATATTAACTTCAATGTGGGAAGAAATATCACTGGAGGTAGAGAAAAAAACAGGGCAGTCATGGGATCTGCTGGCTGCAGGCGCTATGAGGGATCCTAATCATTTTTGTGATTATAAGAAATATATCCAGGAAATTGAATTATTAGAGCAAAAAGGATTTGCCCATCATTATGAATTTATACCCAGAGGAGAAATCTATTATAAAGTTATGGCTGTTTGTGATTTTATAGTTCTTCCAACCATTGATGAAACTCAATCCGGGACCCTTGCCAGGATAATTGCTCTAAATAAACCATATATTACAACCGCTCCTATGGAAGGACTTACCGCTCAAACACTTGATAGTGAGGGTGGATTGTTATTTACTAATAAGCAAATGCTAAAGGAAAAAGTTATAAGACTTGCATGTGATAAAAATTTAAGAGAACAGTTTTCAAAAAATTTAAGAAAATATCTTGATGAAGTGGTTTCCTGGGAAATAGTTGCAAAAAAATATAAATATTCTTATAAGCTTGCAAGGTTAAAAAAAATCAATTCTGTAGACATAAATTTACCCCCTGATTTTTAAAAGACTTAACAATTTCCGAGTGGAAGGTTCAGTCTTTTTGCAGCAAGATATGCCATTAAAAAACATATATTTGATTCTGCGCCCTGATTTAAATTTACACCTTCCGGGGTCAGGGAATCATAACAAGCAAAATTTTTGTCTATGAGAGAGATATTTTTTATATTAAACCCCCAAAACCAATTGTACCATTTTTCAACCCAGTCAAGATAGTAGTTATCCCCGGTTGCATGATATGCTTTTTCCAGACAGCAAACCATATATCCAGCATCAATTGGTTGTTGATCAAATAATGCTTTTTGTTTACCTCTAAGGTACCAGCCTTTGTTTCCAATAGGTGAGGGCATATTATTTTCCTGGCAGTTTTGTATTAGAAATCCTGTTGTTTTTTTTGCGATTTCGAAACTGATTTTACACTTTCTTTTAAGATAAATATTCCAAAGTGCCCATGGGATGATAGCATTTGCATATACAAGATAATTTTCAAACCACATCCAATCATTAGAATGTGTATCAAAATAAAATTTATGCAACTTTGTTTTTAATTTATTTTCCAAACTATGCTCATAATCAAGATTTAACATTCCAAGTAAAGCAGTTGAAATTGCTCTTGGAGAAGTCCAGCCAGCTGCATCTTCAATTAAATTATTGGCGATTTCTTTAATGGTTTCATTTTCATTATTATTTGTTGTTAAAATAGACCACAAGGTTATTCCAAAAGCCTCTCTTATATTTGGTTTAGATCCATATTCGTTATTTTTAAATAAGTTTTCTTCCTTATTGCCATAATAAAAATGATGAAGCAGGCCGTCTTCTCTTTGTGCTCTTAAGATAAAATTTAAATAAATCTTTTGCAGGTTTTCATCTTTAAATTCATGAGCAATAATTAGAGCCCGTGCCTGGTCTTCCAGGGCATATCCAAATTTTGGATCCGGCTCGTTTAGTTTTCCATGTTGATAAATTCCAGTATCAGTAGTCATTGATTTTATTTTTTTTAAGGGATCCATATGATTAATTTGTGGTTCACTGAATTCTCATCTGCACTAATTGGATTTTGTATTTTTATATTTATCTATGACCACATCAAATAGCTCAAGGTGTTGTAGGGCAACATTATACCAAGTCATTAATCTTCCAAATTTATATGTTTTCATTTCAATCGCTGATTTTTTTTGTGGATTTTTGAATATATCTATCACTGCATCAGCAATAGCCTGAGAATTTCTAAAAGGTACAATTATACCTCTACCCCCTGCTAAAACTTCTTTTGCGTAAAGATAAGGGGTTGAAATACATACCTTACCTGCTCCGATTGCATAAGCCAGGGCACCTGAGGCTGATTGCTGCGGATCCAGATATGGAGTTATATAAATGTCTATAATTTTTAACCACTCGACCAATTCGTCCAAAGATATATATTCATTGATAAATTTCACATTTCCTTTTAAACTATAAAATTCAATTTTTTCTTTTAAGAAATTCCTGTATTTTTCACCAGCTGTTTGCATTACTACAGGGTGTGTCTGGCCTATGATCAAGTACAATATATTAGAAAATTGCTTTTTTATATCCCTTAAAGCCTCTATTGTATATTCAAGTCCTTTAATCTCTGATAAGAGATTTATATTACCAATAATTAACCTGCCATCTAATCCTTTTTTCTTTTTATGTTTATAATTAGGTTCCAGGTGTATGTCGGGAACTCCATGAGGTATAATTTCTATTTTCTCTCTTGGATAATTATATTTCTTAATAAGTTTTCCCAAACTTTGGGGCATCATAACTATTACTTTTTCAGCAAATTTAATTACATCTTTCAAGACTAAACCGTATCCTTTGCTGGAATCATCAGGTATTGTATGGGTGGTAACAATTAAGGGTTTTTTTACAAGTTCCATTAGCTTAATAATATATTCCCCATATTCACCGCCATATAGACCAAATTCATGTTCAAGGACAACTATATCTGCTTTTGATTTATTAATATGTTCAGCAGCTTTAATATAGGAATCAATTTTATACTGGTTAATTTTAAATTTAACTTCATGGGCATAATTAATTTTATCTTCCGGTTTAACCATTGCATAGATTTCTGCTTTAGAATATGGATTAATAAGATTAATTGCTTCAGTTAAATCTTTTGTGTATGTTGCAATTCCACATTTTCGCGGTATATATGACGATATATATATTCCATCTATACTTTTATTTTTTTCCCTTAAGATTTTTTTTAGTTTTTCTAAAATAACACCTCTATTATTTCAAAGATATAATAATTACAGCAATAACCGCCATCTAATAAGACACCTCTTAATAAAAATTTTATTTATATAAAAAAAGAGAAAGCAATCTAATAACGATTAAATAGATAGAAAATAATGCTTGTTTAATTTTTAATTATACCATGAATTAATTTTAACTCCTCTTATTTGCAATAAGTCTTATACAATAATATAGTGAAAGTATAATTATGTTTAGTTATTTTAACTATAATCATACATTTGCAAGCATGAATATATTGAGATCAGAAAGAAATCCAATAATAAAGCCTGAAAACATAGAGCCATCATATCCTGGGTTCAAGGTAATTGGTGTGTTTAACTGTGGTGTCACGAAGTTTAAAGGTGAAGTTTTACTTCTAATGAGAATTGCTGAAACACCAATAAATAATGACTCAGAAAAACTACTTATATCCTGGCTTGATGAAAATACAGGCAAATTTGTTATAAAAGAATTTAATAAAGCAGATTCTTCAATTGATATCTCAGACCCAAGGTTTGTAAGTACGCCTAAGGGACATTATCTTACATCTGTTTCTCACCTGAGAATTGCAAGAAGTAAAAATGGTATTGATTTTAAAATAGACAAAAAACCAGCATTGTTTCCTGAAAATATATATGAGAGATTTGGTATAGAAGATCCAAGAATCACACAGATTGATGGTAAATACTACATAACTTATAGCGCGGTATCTGATATAACAGGAGTTACTACGTGTCTAGTATCCACAATTGATTTTATAAGATTTACCAGACACGGTGTCATTTTCTTACCTGATAACAAGGACGTTGTAATTTTTCCAGAAAAAATAAGTGGCAGATATTATGCCTTAAATCGACCGTCCTCTTTAGAATTTGGGCTACGAGATATATGGATATCTGAATCACCCGACTTAGTGTTCTGGGGTAACCATAATAGGTTGATGTGGACAAGAGAAGGATATTGGGACAGTAGAAGAATAGGAGCAGGCGCTGTTCCATTTAGAGTGAAAGAAGGCTGGCTGGAAATTTATCACGGTGTTTCAAAAGATAACACGTATAGTCTTGGTGCAGTGTTACTGGACGGTAATGAACCTTTTAAGATTATGGCAAGAAGTAAAAGACCGATAATAGAACCTCAAACGGGTTATGAACAAAATGGTTATTTTAATAATGTGATTTTTACATGCGGAGTATTGTATGAAGAGGATAATTTAAAGTTATATTATGGGGCAGCTGACACCTGTATTGCATTTGCAGAAATTAAACTTAAGGATATTCTTAATCTTTTTAATTAATAGTTGTGAAGCAAAAATTTTGGCTGTCTCGAGTTACGAAATATCGACCAATTTTTAAATGAATTAATTAATATGAGAAATTTTATTGCTGCATCTAATTATTCTGTTTTTTTATCTTAAATGATATATTAACTAAGCTATTGAGAAACAGTTTTTACACAAATGCTGCAAGAGAGGAGATTGGCTATGGATGTATTAAATCTTTTTAAACTTGATAAAAAAGTTGCACTGGTGACCGGTGGAAGTCGGGGAATCGGACGGATATTCGCACTTGCGTTAGCTGAAGCAGGAGCAGATGTAGTTGTGTCTGATATAGATGAAAAGTTAGGAAATTGCGTGTGTGAAGAAATTAGGGCTTTTGGAAGAAGAAATGCATTTGTAAAAACAGATGTTACAAAAAAAGACGAAGTTGCAGCTATGGTGAGTGAAACCATCAAACAGATGGGCAGTCTAGACATCGCTGTGAATGGCGCTGCATTATATTATGAAGATTGGGAAAAAGCAATTGATGTGTGCTTGAACTCAGTATATTACTCTTGCATGGCGGAAGCATTGGAAATGAAAAAGAAAAACAGGGGTAAGATTGTTAATATATCATCTATTTCTGGAATAATTGTAAATGCCGGGGCGCCCTATTGTGTTGCAAAAGCCGGAGTCATAATGCTTTCTCGTTGCATGGCAAGGGATTTGGCGGGGTATAATATAAACGTTAATTGTATAAGCCCATCTTACACGTTAACCATGGGACGTAGAAAAGATAATAATGAAATTAAGCAGAAAATAAGATCAACAACTCCGATGGGCTGGTATCAAAGACCTGAAGATATGGTTGGAACGCTACTTTACTTAGTATCAGATGCTTCGAATTATATTACAGGACAGAATATTGTTGCAGATGGAGGCCACCTCCTGAACGATTGGTTACTATCTATGCCTCTACGTGAGGTTGCTCCATTAGTGTCACCCGAGGAAGAAATAAAATCATTAATTCATGATATGGATTTACTGGGTACACCTTATGATGAAAATTATGTTGCAAAGGAGTAAAGAGTTTTAAACAATAAAAAAGGAAGGATTGCATTAATGAATTTACGTATCTTAAGATATATAAGATGAGTGTATTAGTGATGGCGATAGAGCAAAAGACTGGTTGGATTATAGAACGGAAGGAATAACTCTTAATATATCATTCTTAAAGTAAAATAAGTAAATATATATTTAAAAATAAAATTCCTGGTTTTTTTTAAACCAGGAATTTATATGTGAGAATAAAATAGATTACCTTATCTCTTCCTTATTTTGCAATTGCTGCTAACATCTGGTTATATTCCTCCAGGGTTATTTCGCCATTTGCAAGTCTGTCTTTTAATACCTGTACAGGATCACTTGTTTGCGCAGGTGCCGGTGCAGCCTGTTGTTGTGCCTGAGCTGCTTGTTTTTTTCCTGATGAAGCACCTACAACAGCTGCAGTGCCAACAACAGCTGCCGTAGCAACTGCACCTCTTCTTACCGCTCTTCTTGCTATTCCCATATTATTTCTCCTTACTTAAGTAGGGTTTGTTAATATATATATATACACATATTAATATATATTCTACTAAAAAGAAAATTGTAAGCATGATTTTACCGGTAACCAAACTGAAAATTTAATGTCTATCTAATACAAAATCCTGCAGCAGATGGGCATATATCATCTTACTTTGCTCTCATCGGGTTATTAAAGCGATGGAATATGGTCTTGAAAGATTAAAAATGTTACCTTTAATTTGACATTATGCATATTTAATCATAAACTAAAGACCTCTCATTTGTTTAATGATATTTTTATTTAAGAGCAGACCTGTTATTTATACTGCTTCTCTCCTAAAAAAAGTATTATCAAGCTTGTAGGGAAATAATATTATTTTAAGGAGGAAAGTATGCAAAGCAGTAAACTTTATGTAGGCAATTTCAGCTATTCCACATCAGACGATCAATTAGAAAAATTGTTTTCCCCGTTTGGTCAGGTCAAAAGTGCCACTGTCATTGGAAACAAGGGTTTTGGATTTGTTGAGATGGAAAACACAGCTGATGCTGAAAAAGCTAAGGAAGCTCTGGATGGCTCAGATTTTGGAGGACGCACTTTAAGAGTTAATGAAGCCCGTCCCCAAACAACCAGATAACTTTAAAATAACAAAGATATTAGCTTATCAGGTATACCTGCAAGCCCGAAATTAAGGGCTTGCAGGTAAAATTAACTCTTCATTTAAATGGTTTACCTCAATTATTTTAAAATAAATCATTTTCAGGCAAAAAAGAAAAGAAGGTTTCATGAATATTTTATTTATTTATCCAGAGTATGAGAATACGTTCTGGAATGTTAAAAAAGTGCTAAGGGTACTTGGCAAAAAAGCTGCATATCCGCCACTTGGCCTTTTAACTGTTGCAGCAATGCTTCCTATTAAATGGAAGAAAAAATTAATCGACATGAATTGCGAAAAGTTAAGGGAGGAGCATATCCTCTGGTCAGACTATGTATTTATAAGCTCGATAATAGGCCAGAAAGTATCCACCAGGAAAGTCATAAGTATTGTACAGGCAATGGGCAAAAAAGTAATTGTCGGGGGATCGTTGTTTACAACCGTTTTTGAGGAATTTTCTGATGCAGATACGATAGTTCTTGGAGAAGCGGAGGAAACCATGCCTGTGCTTATAAAAGATATTGAAAACCATACTATAAAGAAGATTTATCCCATGGAGGAATTCCCCGATATCGGGAAAGTTCCAGTTCCTGCATGGAATCTGATTAATTTATCTTATTATAATTCTATCTGTATCCAGCTTTCACGTGGTTGTCCGTATAACTGTGAATTTTGTGATGTTGTACAGCTGAACGGGAGGCTACCCCGCTTAAAGAGCAGCAAGCAATTCATTGCCGAACTTGACTCAATATATGATACCGGATGGAGAGCTGGAGTGTTCGTAGTAGATGATAATTTTATCGGCAATAAGTCCTTAATAAAAAATGAGATCCTTCCGGCAATAATCAGCTGGCAGAAGGAAAAAAAATATCCTTTTACTTTGAGCACACAGGCATCAATAAATCTTTCAGATGACTCAATGCTCATGGAACTGATGACAGAGGCAGGATTTGCTACGGTATTTGTAGGAATAGAGACTCCCGACCCGGACGGGCTCGAGGAATGCAACAAATACCATAATAAAAACAGGAATCTTCTGGAATCAGTAAAAAAAATACAGAACATGGGTTTTGAAGTAAATGCCGGTTTTATTTTAGGTTTTGACAGTGATAAGGAATCAGTGTTTCAAAACCAGATTGATTTCATACAAAAAAGCGGAATTGTTGCAGCAATGGTAGGATTGCTTAATGTTTCCCCCAAAAGCAGGTTGCATGACAGGTTAAAGAAGGCAAACAGGCTGGTTGAAAACAAACAGGAAACCGGCACTGAGCTGAATGACCTGAATTTTGTTCCAAAAATGAATGCAAATACACTAATAAATGGATATAACGAAGTCTTGACAACCATATATTCCCCGAGGTTCTATTTTGCGAGGATAAAAACATTTTTGAGGGAATACAAGCCAAGAAAAGTAAAAACAACTAAAGTCCGTTTTTATCATATCAGGGGTTTATTCTCTTCAATATGGTTTCTTGGAATCAAAGAAAAAGGCAGGCATTACTACTGGAACCTTATCCTATGGAGTATTTTCAAAAGACCTGGCCTTCTTCCCTATGCAATAGGTTTGCCCCTGGGCTTGCTTCATTTTAAGACGCTTGCATGGGCAAAACAGTATAACTCCTATTACAGGGAGAGATAGTATTGACTCAAAAAAAAATAAATGAGCAAGTTCTAAGAAAAAAGCAACTATATCAGGAAGAAAGCAGCGATTTTATTGATGATATAAGAGCCAGCAACTTATTTGATTTAAAAGTCAATATTAAGGACTATCTGCCCAATTCTAAAGTCGACCATCCTGCAAGATCTTCAGTAGGAGACCCTTTAAAGACTTATCTTACAGAAATAGGAAAAGTCAGGTTATTAACTGCCACTGAAGAAATCCTGATTGCAAAAAGTATAGAAAAGGGTGATATTTCTGCAAAAGGCAGGCTTGTTGAGGCAAACTTGAGATTGGTAGTCAGTATTGCCAAAAAGTATGTCAACAGGGGGATGCTGTTTCTTGATTTGATACAGGAAGGCAATATGGGCCTTATGAGGGCTGTTGATAAATATGATTATAAGAGAGGTTTTAAGTTTTCCACCTACAGCACTTGGTGGATACGGCAGGCAATAACAAGGGCAATAGCAGACCAGGCCCGGGTAATAAGGGTGCCTGTCCACATGGTTGAAAATGTCAACAGGTATATACGGGTTCAAAGACAATTACTGCAGAATCTTGGAAGGGAACCTGTTACTGAAGAAGTAGCGGAGGCATTATCCATTACTCCGGACAGGCTAAGGGATATTATAAAAATTGCACAGGAGACAATATCTCTTGATAAGCCTATTGGCGAAGGAGATGAAACACACTTGAGCGATTTTATAGAGGATGCTGAAATCCAGTCGCCACAGGATGCTGCATCTTTTCTATTGCTCCAGGGGCACATAGATGATGTTTTAAATACTCTAAAGGTACGAGAGAAAAAAATCCTGCAATTAAGATATGGACTCCATGATGGCTGCCCGCGAACACTGGAAGAGGTAGGCAGGGAATTTAATCTGACCAGGGAAAGGATAAGGCAGATAGAGTTTAAAGCTCTCATAAAATTAAGAAGTACAAAAAGGAACAGTTTTCTGAAGGACTTTCTTGTTGAATAATATTTCTGCAGAATAAAGACTTCAATAACTTCAGAAGCCAGCGGAGCTACAGGTCTATGACTCTTCAATATAATCATCTGATGAAAAACTTATAACTGCCCTCCATGCTTCATGCATGCAATTGTATATTTTACGGGGCTCCACATAATCGCCTATACACACAGTATTTTTAACAATACCCGTTAATTCCTGATTTATCCGGCTTACAAGTCCGGTAGCAATCACAATAGTGTCTGCCTGCATCGTCACAATATTTCCTTTTATATCCTTTGCAATTATAAGTCCTTTGCCGATTTCCATAACAGCATGGTTTAGCAATATGCACACCTTCCGCTGCTGAAGATGTTTAATAAGTGACTGCCTTGTACTTGATTCATGTTTTTCTGCTATTCCGGAAGTCATTTCAATAAGAGTGACTTTCCGCTTCCCTATAGCCAGGGTCAAGGCTGTTTCTGCCCCGACTAATCCGCCGCCTATGACAATGACATTTTTACCGGCCAGTGAAGTATTTTCCAGCACATCTCCTGCCATAAGAGCATTTTCAGCTCCTTTCAGGTTTGGACTATGGTACTCAGAACCCAAAGCCAATATCAAAATGTCAGG
>CAYGYY010000066.1:0-11467 GCA_964354265.1 uncultured Actinomycetota bacterium | reverse complement strand
TCTTTTACTGCATCAGCAATAATCTTTGAAAGGTTTTTAATAAAAATATCTTCTTTATTCCCGGGTGCTTTACCGCTGCACATACAAATATCCAGGAGATGCTTTGTCTCATGGTACCAGTAGTCGATTAAAACTGAAATAAGATTAAGGCAAAAAACATCCTCTCCTGAGCTCTCTATGAGGCTTCTTAATCTTGGATAAATACTCCTGCACATTGAAGAAAAATAATTTAATTTACTTATTCCGCATTTAATGACAGATCTGTAATCATATTCGTTAAGCCCTGAAGCGCCATGCATTCCAAGAGGCAGATCTATAGATTTGAAAATCTTCTCTACCCTTTCATAGTCAAGATTAGGCTCACCTTTATACTTTCCATGGACATTACCAAAAGATATTGCCAGGCAATCCACGCCTGTCATCTCAACAAATTTTGTAGCTTCATCCGGGTCAGTAAAAACACTTTCTGAAGTAGAAGTCTCTACCGCTTCAACAGCACTGCCGCCCACTCCACCAAGTTCAGCTTCCACTGAAACACCCAGAGAGTGCGCGACCTTTACAATCTCCTGTGTTCTTTTTACATTTTCTTCAAATGAAAGTCCGGAACCATCAAACATAACAGAAGAAAAACCAAGGTGGATAGCTTTCATGATAAGTTCAAAATCAGAGCCGTGGTCAAGTATTGTTGCAACAGGAATTTTTGAATTTTCTGCAATACTTACCATTAACGGCATGAGCACTTCTGGAGAGATTTCAGTTGACAGGTGCCTGTTATAGCATATTATCAGCGGTGATTTTTTTTCTTCGGCCGCTTTAATAATACCTGTAATTGTGTCAAGATTTAATATCGCAAGACAGGGAATTGCATATTGTCTTTGTCTTGCATCTTTTAAAATTTCTTTTAATGTTACATGGGACATAGAGGAAATTATACTTAATCTACTTAATTAATGATAGAAATTATTTAAATATTTGACAGATTTACTTATTATCAAAACACACCCTGGATTTATTCAAATTTTGCTCTTAATTGCTTAAATAAAATTTAAATCTGGTCATGTTTTGATGCCCAGGGGACAACTTCTTTTACAACAACACGGCCGCTTTGCTTAAGTAGGAACAAAATACAATTTGTAATATCTTCAGGATGCATCCATTTTGAGCGCTCAACAGGAGGATTAAAACTCCTCAACATTTCTGTATCTGTCATACCTGGAAAAATTGTACTGACTTTTACATTATTTGCTTTTCCAATCTCATATAATACTTCAGATAATCCGTTAAGGGCAACTTTTGAAATTCCATATGCTGCTATGCCTGGCGGGACCTGTAATGCTGCGGTTGAAGAAATATTTATAATATAACCCATCTTATTTTTAATCATAATCTCTATTGCTTTTTGGCTCAATAAGAAAACTGATTTTAAATTAATGTCCATAGTTTTATCCCATATCTCTTCTGAAATATCAAAAAATGAACCTGAACTTAAAAAAGCCGCATTATTTATAAGAATATCTATTTTACCAAATGTACTCAAAGTTTTTTGAATAACCATATCAATATCCTGTTTTTTGGATAAATCAGCAACAATATAAAAAGCTGGTGATTTTTTATCATTCTTTTTAATTTCATTTATTACATCCTGGAGCTGGGTCTCTGTCCTTGATACTATTACAACATTGCATTTTTCTTTAGCAAGGGCTATAGAAATATCTTTGCCAATTCCCCTTCCAGCGCCAGTAATAATTGCAGCTTTGTTTTCTAAATCCATAATGTTCTCCAGTCCTGATTTAAAAAAATAATGGCTTAAGTGATTTTAAATTTCCCATCGTATCTTTTAGTCAAAACTCTATATAATTAATTATCTGTTATAATATATCCAAAAAGCAGGCTTATTCCACTACAAATTTTATTATATATGATAAAAAAACTTCTTTATACAACCAAAAAAAGTATCAAAAAAATCCTTTGCCTTATTTTATATTCATATCCCGGATATATTGTTTTTGATTTTATTAGTAGGTTAACAGGCTATAAAAAAGAAAAGCAGAGCATTTACGAAGATATAGGATACTACCCTAATTTAAAAAATCCACATAGTTTTAATGAAAAAATACTATGGAAAAAAATCTATGATAGAAATCCCCTCCTGCCGATAGTTTCTGATAAATACAGGGTAAGGCAATATCTAAAAGAAGTCCTGGGACAAAAAGAGGCAGAGAAGATTTTAGTTCCGCTTCTTTATGTAACAGACAATCCTGTAACTATTCCCTTTAGTACACTTAAAGAAGAATATGTTATAAAGCCAAACAACGCAGCCGGAAAGATCATTCTTGCAGAAAATATAGAAGGGCAAAAAAGGTACACTATTATTGATTTCCACAAAACCACAATACTTTCTGACTGCAAGTCTTCAAGAGAGGAGATTGTAAAAGTATGCAAGAAATGGCTTTCAACACCTTATGGGTTTCGTCATTATGAATGGGCATATCAGAAAATAAAAAGAAAAATATTAATAGAAAAACTTTTACGAAATACTGATGGAAAAATTCCTGAAGATTATAAGTTTCATATCTTTCATGGAAAATGCTATTCAATATTGGTTATCTTTGATAAATTTACTGATAAAAGCCTGGCGCGCTACTCACCGGATTGGGAGTATTTATATATTAACATAACAGAAGATACAAAGCTTGCAAGCCATAAGGAAAGGCCTGAAAATCTTAAATCCATGGTAGACATAGCAGAGCTATTGGGAAAACCATTTGACTATATCCGTGCAGACCTTTACCTGGTGGATGGACAGATATATTTTGGCGAATTTACTAATTATCCAACCAGTGGACATGCCCCATTTATTCCTGCTTCACTTGATTTTTTATATGGATCACAATGGAAATTAATCCCAAAATACTGGAAGCAATACAATTTCTAAAATTGGAATAATTTATTTTTTTTACAGGCTAATCGGGCTCATTGCCCATAGGTGGCTCTTGGCCCCATGTTACTTCATCCAGGTTTTTTTGCACAACAAGCACAGGTTTTTCGTAGGCATGTTTTTCATTATTTTCCATTTTTTTCTCCTTGCTTTTTTTTGTTTTTAAATATTTATTATAAATAAGTATTTTATCATACATTTAAATGTAACCAAAATTTTTTTTAAATTAATCTCTAACGCTTTTTGATGTATAATTATTTAAAAATTCTGGTTCAAAAAATATTTATGGAAGAAAAAAAGGATTCCGGCATAAAAAAGGAATATATCAGCTTTCTAAGAAAGAATAAGATACCATGCTATCCAAAAAGTAATACCCTAAAGCCTTATTTAAATTCTATCTCACCAGGCTGTATTTCCTGTCTTAAAGGTACATGGGGTTGTGTTTATATCAATAGTCTATGTACCAGGAGGTGTTTTTACTGTACACAGGATAGGGATAAAGTAAAAGAAAGACCGATCGTTATAGACAAAATATATTTTAGTTCAATTAAACCTGCTTTTGATTACCTTAATAAACACAACTTTTCAGGTATTGGTTTTTCAGGAGGTGAACCTTTTCTTTCAATTAGTAGAGTAATAGGACTTCTTGAGAATCTTAGAAAAAATAATTTAAAAAAATATATTTGGATTTATACTAACGGAGATAATTTGAAAATGGAATACTTAATGGTTCTTGGCAGATTGGGCCTTGATGAAATAAGGTTTGATATTTCGGCAAGAGACTATGACCTATCTCCCTTACTTTTGGCAAAGCAATTCATAAACACAATTTCTATTGAAATTCCTGCTATACCTTATGATATTGACATAGTTAAAAACCAGCTGAAGGAATATGAGAAACTCGGCGTAAAATACCTGAATCTTCACCAATTGCTTGCAACAAGGTTAAATTATAAGGAATTACTTAATAGAGGCTATACCTTGTGGCAAAAAGATATTTTCTTAAGTGGAAAAAATAATATAACTACTGTTCTTGAATCTGAAGAAACAGCTCTTGAGATTCTTAGGTACGCAAAGAATATTAAATCAAAATTGGGAATCAATTATTGCTCATCAGATTATAAAAATTATTTCCAGGTGCCGGCTATTAGAAAAAGATATATTCAGCTTACAAATAAAAAAGCACAGACCACAAAATTAGGTTTGGTACGAGAGATAAAAAAGATAAAAAATGGGCTCTTGATTAACTATTATTCAAATAAAGTCATGAGCAAAAAAAGAGTTTCAAAAATAAATGATATAAAGTTTTTTGAGAAATTGGAGAAAAGCATATCTCTTGAAAATGAAATTTCAGTACTTTTTTTCAGGAAACTCTTTCTGGAGAATTGGGATCCTGAAAAGCTTGGTGAGTTTATGAGGCAGAAATACGTTATAGGTAAAAAGAAAGTTATTGAAGATATAAAAATTTTCTTGAAAGATTTTAGCGATGTTGAGGGAAGCAAAGAAACTTTTTAAATTGTTTAAAGAAAATTGTTCAAAGAGTATAGAATAACTAAAAAATAAATACGATGAAAAAGCAGATACATTCATGATTTCAGCAGAAGCAACAAATCCTGCTGAAGCCAATTTATTTATAGATTTCATTCTGAGGCCTGATATTGCTGCGTTGAACTGACGAACAACTGGTAAAGCTTAAATGGTCGCCCTTATTTTTTATCATCAATAGCTATACTTTTACCTTTAAAAAGTCCACCTTTTTCAATAGTTAGTAGAGTTTTATCTTGAATTAGATTACCAATAAATCTGCCAGTTGATGTGATTTCTACTTGACCTGAGGAATGGATATCACCCTTAAAATAGCCAGATATCACTGCGTCTTCGATTTTTACACCCTCTGTCAATACTGTAATATTTTCAAAAAACATTTTAGTCCTTATAAAATTAATATATTATTTTCAAGTTTGTTTATCCTCTTTGCCAGGTTGCTCAATATTTTTATCATTGTTTGATCTTGCTTCTAGTATTAAATTCAATTCAATGTTCTCGCCATTTCTGTTAACCGTTATTTTTACAGTATCGCCCACTTCATTATTTAAGACGTTCTTGTAAAGCTCGTATGGATTATTAACTGCCTCTCCGTTAAAAGCTGTGATAATGTCTTGTTGTTTAATGCCTGCTTTTTCAGCTGGACTTCCTGCAATGACATTTTCTACAAGAACACCTTTGGTATCTTTGCTCTGGGCCATCTCTATTCCCATGAATGGGATATTTTCAATATTTCTAGGATTTTTAAATTTTTGATTGTGGCAAAAATTATTATTTTCGGTACCAAATTGTTTTTCATTAAAGTTAGCCTGTCCCGGGATTCTTGGACTGATATCAACTGTTAATGGCCCAAAATTAAAAGAACAGCCTGCCAGTATAAACATAAGCAAAACAACACTTACTGCTAATGTAATTGAAACTGCTATATTTTTCTTTTTCATATTTTTCCTTTTATTCTTTACCTTGATTGATTCTTAATTATTTATTTATAATGACTTATTTTTACGGTACTCACATTAAACAGATATTAAATGAAAATTAAAAAATTTTAATAATAAATTCAATGGCCGTGTTTTAATCATTTATAATCCCTAATCTTTTATAGGCTGTTTGGACTAAAAGTTTTATAGTTTCAAGAAATAAACAAATCATGCTGAGTTATTTCACACATTCTATTCCTTAAAAAACTCTAATTATTCTTTAATGCTGCTCTAATATAAAAATATTATCTTAAGAGAGTAAATAGTTTACCAGTTATTGATCTGGATTCATTGGTTAATCATTGCCGGAGCATCCAGGGTAAAATTAAATGACAAAATTTATAAAAAAGGATTAGAAATGAAAAGAATGAATATAAAAACAAGGATTTCGCTGGTTCTTATTGCAGTTATAATATCCGCTTTACTGATAGCCTCATTTTCAGGCTGTTCAGCAATTGGCAATATGCTGCAGTCAAGTTTTAGCAATTCTGCAACAGCCGCTAAAAATGCTGCGGCAACCACAGCAATAGCAAAGAAAGCTGAAATCTCCCGGATTGCTGAAACTGCAAAGCCTTTAGATCTTCAGCAGGAACAGAAAAGCGACCATCCTATCCTTGCTTCATTTGATGATGCTGTAAGTGCGGTGGCAGAAAAAGTTAAGCCTTCAGTCGTGAACATACAGGTTCAAGTATCCCGGGATGATTTATATGGCAACGTTCAGCAGGGTGAAGGTGTTGGTTCAGGTATAATTTTTTCATCAGACGGTTATATAATTACCAATAATCATGTAGCAGGGGATGCAGCAAGTCTAAAAGTTATATTAAACAATGGAGACGAATATCCTGCAAATCTCATAGGTGCTGACAGCAATACTGACATTGCAGTTATAAAAATTGATGCCCAGGATCTTACACCCGCAGTTTTTACCGGTATTGAATCAATAAAGGTTGGAGAGCTTGCTATAGCTATAGGAAGTCCGTTTGGCCTTCAGCAGTCGGTGACTGTCGGTGTAGTAAGTGCACTTGGTAGAGATGTTGCAGTATCAAGCGAATCGCTTCCTATGGTTGACCTTATACAGACCGATGCAGCGATAAACCCTGGCAACAGCGGAGGGGCTCTTGTAAATTCAGCAGGACAGATAATTGGTGTAAATACAATGATTTACTCTACCTCAGGTTCCAGTGCAGGAATAGGATTTGCAATACCAAGCAGCACTGCTGTAAACATTGCAAACCAGTTAATAAATTATGGAGTTGCAAAAATACCTTTTATTGGCATTGAAATGGGTAACAATACGACTGATATTGCAGGCGTACTGATATCAAATGTGGTGACCGGACAGCCTGCAGAAATAGCTGGTCTTAAAGTCGGAGACATTATAACAGAGATCAATAAAGCAGCAATTAAAAACCCTTACGAGCTTCTTGCGCAGATTCAAAGGCAAAATGTAGGGGACTCGATTGAGATTACATACTACAGGAATAGCCAGTATTTTACCGTCAATTTAGTACTTATTGAAAAACCACAGCCTAAAGTTATCACTACAAGTAACTGATTGTGGAACTGGTGGTTTGCAAGGCTAAAAAAATCAGCCTTGCATTCTAAAACCGTGGCCAGTAATACATTGCTTATCCTTTAGAAGGAATTCGAGATAAAATAAACGGAAGCTTTGAAAATTTAATAGGCATTTCAATAATTCAATGTTTATAAAACTTTAAAAATCTATAAAGGTGAACATATAATGACAAAAAAAATTGCAATAGTTATTATCTCGGTATTTATGGCAGTGATAATCTTTGCAGGCGGTTTCCTTCTTGGTTTTAATTTTACCCATACAGAAAAGTTTTTTTCAGGCCTGATTAGCAGAAGCTATGCATCCTCTGAAAACATTTTAACCGGCCAGGAAAGCGCAAACCTTCAGGATAGTCGAAATGCAGATATAAGTTCGATTGAAGAGACGATAGATAATGTCTATGCAAATGCATTAAACAAAAAGACAATGCAGGAGCTAATATCAGCCGCTATAGAGGGTGTGCTCTCAAGTCTTGACGATAAATACTCAGATTATTTTTCATCTGATGAATATTCCAGGATAATCGATTCTTTCAGCGGCACAATGAGCGGGATAGGAGCTAAAGTATCTGTTAATGAAAGTGGGCAGGTAATAATAGTTAATGTAATTGAAGATACTCCGGCATCCAGGATAAGTCTTAAGGAGAAGGATGTAATAACTGCTGTAAATGGAACTTCAATAGAAGGAATGGCTCTTGACCAGGTGGTTGCGATGATAAAAGGCGAAGAAGGGACTGAAGTTGTTCTTAAAATTTTCAGGCCCAGCGAAAATAAAAGTATGGATTATAAAATAAAACGTCAGTGGTTTTATGTACCGAATTTCTATACAGAAATACTTGAAGACAATATCCTCTATATCCAGTATTCAGACTTCCAGGAAGATGGTGCAGCTAAACTTGAAGAAAAATTAAAAGATATCATTACGGAGGATACTGAAAGCATAATCCTTGATTTGCGAAATAATCTGGGTGGAACCCTTAATGATGCTGTAGAACTGTGCGATATTTTTATTGACAGCGGGACTATAGTTACAGTAAAAGGCAGGTCAGACAATAAGGATAGCTACCAGGAATTCAAGGCAAAAAAGGGCATATATGCTTCAATTCCCATGATTGTATTAATAAATGGCTATTCGGCAAGCGCTGCTGAACTTACTGCTGGAGCACTCAGGGATCTTAAGAGGGCAACACTTATAGGGGGGAAAAGCTACGGAAAAGGCACTGTACAAATATTTAATGATCTCCATGATGGTTCAGGTATTAAATACACCACTGCAAAGTATTACCTTCCGTCAGGGGAGACAATCGACGGGATTGGGATAGAACCAGATATAGAGCTGATATTAACTCCAGAGGATGCCGAAGATACTCAACTTAACAAGGCCATTGAAGAACTTACTAAATAAACATCTATAGGCTTACGTTCATAGATGTTTATTTTATAGACAAATTAAAACGAAGGAACTAAATCATCCAGTTTTGGCGCATTTTGGTTGGGGGCAAAATGCGCCTTACTTTTATTAATAAGTTTATTAGCAGTTCTTACTATTTCGTATAATTAAAAAACTATTTGTTATAGCTGCAACCATTCCCGCACTTCCCGGGGTGTTGCTATTGCCATGTTTTCAGGCTTATAACTCAAAACCCGGTCAATAAGATCCATATTTGTAGCAAGTACTGTCTTATGTTCATCAAGATATATATTATCTTCAAGGCCTACCCTTACCCCACCGCCTTTTTTTATAGCCATTTTATGAACTTTTCCCTGAAACTTTCCTATTCCTGTTGCTGCCCAGTAGTTAAATGGTGGAAGGGATTTCAGCATGAATTCAAGATTTTGCTTTGATGCATTCATTGAACCAAGCGAGCCAAGCAGGATATTTGTATACAAAGGAAGCTTCAAAAACCCTTTTTTAAATAGGTATTTATAATAATCCACCATCCCAATCTCAAAGACTTCCAGTTCAGGTTTAATTTCACTTTCAAGCATTTTTTTCGCAAGCGCCATAATCATATCCGGCTCATTGCTTACGGCCTGTTTTGGGAAATTGAGTGAACCAATTGTAAGCGAACCCATATCAGGTTTTGCATCCCCGGTAATTTCAATTGATGCAGACCTCTTACTAAAATCTTTGTAATTTCTTCCACCAGTTGTCACGCAAATAACCAAATCAGGGCGTTTATCTCTGATACGTAAAATTATCTCTGAGTATATTTTAGGATCAGGTGAGGGGCTTTCTTCGGCATCGCGGGCATGAATATGGATTATGGAAGCGCCTTTTAAAGCAGCCTTTAGAGCATCTCTTGCTATTTCAGTTGCAGTTACCGGTACATTTGGGTTATCTTTTTTCCGCGAAACCATTCCGGTTGGTGCAAAATTGATTATAAGTTTTTCTGGCTTATTTATTTTCCATTTTATATTTTTAAGGCTGGCTTCAAGCGTGGTCCACTCATCGACATCCTTTCTTCCAAAAGAATGGATTTTTTTCAGTCTGCCGATTTCTTTATATCCGAAATTTTTTTTATACCATGCGACTGTTTCAGGCCTGTCTACATTGGTTAATATTGTACCGCATCCGAAACCTGCAAGTATTATCATCCTCATTCTTTGAAGTTCTTTGCCTACGCCAAAATGCTGGTAATCCGGATGAACCGCCATTAAAGTTGTTTTCCCTTTATCTGAATTAAGAAAACTAAAACCTGCTGCCCCGATTATATTGCCTTTATATTCAGCAACAATAAAGAATTGTTCATTCAGTTCTCCCATCTCCAGGGATGGTATATGGTGCATGTTATAAGGTTTCATCAATGAAATAATGGATTTTATATCAGATTTTTTTGCAAAGCGAATTTTATATTCAATCATATTTTTATTATAAATATTTTTTGGATATAAACATAATAATATAAATATAATTACAATAAAATCTTTATAAAATTATCCTTAAATGTCTTACAAGAAGTAAAACGAGTGATGAAAAAATAAAATTTGGCGATGATGTTCTTTTTGGAAATGAACCACCAGCTTTTGACGACGAAACAGGTTAAAAGACTTTTTTAGAATAGCCATATTTTTTATATTTCCAATACCCAGGATTAATTTTCCACTTCTTTCCTAGTTCAAAATCAAATGAAAATGGATGAAATGGTGTCCTACCGCTCATGGGATAGTTAGTAAGTTCGCCAAAATAAATCCTATTGCCAACTGAATAAAGGTCGACCCTTATAAAATCAAAGTCTTTTCCAAGAAGTTCAGCTAACTCTATCATAGATTCAAGATTTCCCGGTTTTGCAGCATAGGGCGCCATTTTTATAGCACCTTTTATGTCTATATATTCCCAGTTTGGAGTATACCACCCTCTTGTAAGATTTATAAACCTGTTGTAATAAACTTGTATCAAACCGCATTTTCCCTGGAAAATGCTGAATTTATAATCATCAGGAATTTTTCCATTATCATCCCTTAATAATTTTTCTACAATTATTTTTCTTTTAATTCTTTGATATGCCCACTCATGTTTTTTAAAACCGTAGGGATTGCTTAACCAGCACAAACATATACTTATTAATTCTTTCCTCAAATTACCATTATTAGGCAGGCTGTAAATTTTTTTACCACTTATAACAGTGTATATTCTTTTTCCTTCTATGTTTTCTGCTAGAATATACTTTCCGCATTCATGGTTTGCTTTTATTATAAATTCACCTTTTAAATCATTAAATTTCATTGCCTGGGGTTTGTCTGTCACATATAAAAGAGGTATTAAAATCTCATCAGCTTTTTTATCACCAAGAATATCCCTGATATATTTTCTTACTAAATATTTGTCGGAAACAATTGGGAGCAGGGGGTTTCTATCATAAATTTTTTTCCAAAGGACTTTTTCATTGAAACTTTGCGGTTTATTATAATCCGGATAATATCCCAGCAATTTAAATATAATATTTCTTTCTTTTTTATAACCAGTTAACTTTTGAAGAAAATCATAAATCTGATAAACAAAATAAAAAGAACAAAACCTGTAGTACCATTTTTTAAGAATTTTTTTCATTTCAATATTTTTTGATTTATTTTATTTTTATTTTTAAATAATTGAGTTTTATGATATCAGAGAATTGTTAAGGTATAAATTATATTAGAAAAATATGGAATTAAAACATAAAATAATTTATAAGAATTTATCCTGGTGGTTAATTTCCTATCGCTTAAGTGAGAAATCAATTGTTTTATTCCAATAAATTGTGCACAAGCTTATTTCAGATTTTTCTTTAACTTCAAGCTTTATAGAAAATCCTCTTGTTCCTGTTCCATAAAATCTCAAGTAACTTGTTTTTTCTGCACTGGACTGCTACCGTGATTTAAATGTCGATTTTGCCGATGCCTATATTTACTGCCACTCTGTCAGAAACAATACCAGTAGCTTTTTCACATT
>CAYGYY010000065.1:0-11542 GCA_964354265.1 uncultured Actinomycetota bacterium | reverse complement strand
TTAAAAAAATCCTCCAAAATACTTTTAGTGTATTTCTGTTTAATGTAAACTATAAACCAACGTGAAATATAATACCTTTAGAAAGGTAATTTGCCTTGAATGAAGTGCTAAAGACCATCACGGATCTGATGACGCTTATCTTTATCATAACCTCTATGCTCTCTGTTGGTCTTGGTCTTACAGCAAAACAGATGTTAGAACCTCTTAAAAATATCCGTTTTGTCATACTATCGCTTGTTGCAAACTTCATAATCATTCCTGCAGCAGCCTTTCTACTGATTACATTTTTACCATTGGATAGGCCACTGCAGATAGGTATTATGATTTTAGCTTGTGCTGCAGGCGCACCTGTTCTTCCGGAACTTGTAAAGATTGCAAAAGGTGATGTTGCCGCTTCTGTTGGACTTATTATTATGCTGCTTGCAGTAACAATTATCTTTCTGCCAATTGTACTGCCTCTAATGCTTCCTGGCATAAAGATAGGCATTTGGGCAGTAGCAAAAAATCTTCTATTGCTGATGCTTGCACCGCTGGCAGTTGCAATGTTTGTAAGGGCAAGGTGGAAAGAAATTGCAGAAAAGCTTGAACGAATCTTTGCCAGAGCATCAAATTACAGTCTTATTTTGCTGATGGTGCTGATGCTGGTTGTAAAATGGCAATATATTATCAGTAAGTTTGGCTCATTTGGCATACTTGCAAGTTTTATACTAGTAGTTATTGGATTTGGTTCAGGATATCTTCTGGGTGGTCCCTCAACTTCAGCGAAGCGTGTTTTATCACTTGGAACAGGTCAGAGAAATATAGCTGCTGCAATGATAGTGGCAAATTATAATTTTTATAATGAAGTGCTTATTATGGTGGTAGTATTCAAAGTAATTTCATTGATACTTGCCATACCTCTTGCATTAGAATGGGGTAGACGAAGCAGAAAAGCATTAGCTGCCGGCTCAATTGAAAAGAAAAAATAAATTAGTAGTTGTGATACCTTCATTTTTAATGCAACAATCATTTAAAAAAGAAGACGCAAAAAGAAAAACCAAGGCTAACACTGTGAAGAAAAAAAAATTAATCAGTAAAAAAGATTTAAATAAATATATCCCGATCACTGAGTGGTTACCAGCATATAAGCGCAAGTTCTTAACCCCGGATCTGATCGCAGCAATCACTCTTACACTTATATCAGTTCCACAGGCAATGGCTTTTGCAGAAATGGCAGGCGTATCACCAGTAGTAGGGTTTTATACCCTTCCTTTACCACTGCTTGCATATGCAATTTTTGGTAGTTCACGCCATATTATGGCAGGTCCGACTTCCTCTGGAGCTATACTATCATTTGCTGTGGTTTCTACACTTGCTGTAGGTGACCCTGGCAGGTTTCTTTCTCTAACTGCTGCTCTTGCAATAATAAGTGGAATAATTTTTTTGATTTTTGGAATTGCAAAACTTGGGGTAATCTCCAACTTTATATCAAAGCCAGTTGTGATAGGTCTTATTTTTGGAATAGCAATGGTTATGATAATGGGTCAGATACCAAGGTTGCTTGGAACAAAAATTCCTGGAGGTAACTTCTTTCAGGATGGTTTACAGATAATTATAAGCCTGCCACAGACTCATGGCTGGACCATATTGATAGGGGCTACAAGCCTTGCCATTCTTTTTCTTTTTGATAGGTTTGTCCCGCGTGCTCCAGCAGCAATTATTGTACTTATCTATGGGATACTTTTAGTTACCTTTGCCGGTCTGGCAGATAAAGGAGTGGATATAGTCGGCTACATCCCTTCAGGACTGCCTAAATTTGGAATTCCTGACATAAGGCTTTCAGATATAACACTTCTTATACCAGGCGCATTAGGAATTGTTATAGTTGGTTTTGTAAATAGCCTTGGTGCTGCAAAAAGTTTTGCCTCAAAGCACAAATATACTATTGATCCCAACCAGGAACTTATAGCGTATGGAGCAGCAAATATAGGTTCAGGTTTTTCATCAGGTTTTACTGTTGATGGAAGCCTCTCAAGGTCAGCTGCAAGTGAAAAAGCTGGAGCAAAAACACAGATGACAGCTTTAATATCAAGCGCCCTTGTCCTCGTTATAGCTATGTGGTTAACACCATTTTTTAGAAACCTTCCACAGGCAACCCTTGCAGCAATAATAATACATGCTATCTGGCGGATGATGAATGTAAACGAAATGAGAAGGTTCTTAGGTATAAGAAAAATTGATTTCTGGCTTGCTGTTTTAACTCTTGTGGGTGTACTGATATTTGATATTCTTTTGGGTCTGGTTATAGCTATTATTGCATCCGTTCTTGCAATAACACTAAAGGCAAGCTTGCCATATCTTGCTATTCTTGGTAAGGAACCTGATAGTGATATCTATAGTGATATTAAAAGAAATCCTAAAAATGCTCAAGTTGAAGGCCTTTTAATAATAAGACCTGATGCGCAGCTCTTTTTTGCTAATATAGAAAAACTACAGAAAGAAATAGAGAAAAGGACCAAAACTAAAACCAGAGAAATAAACGCTGTTATTTTAAGTCTTGAATCGACAGTTGAGCTGGATACGGATAGTATTGATACTCTCTATGAAATTAAAAAACAACTGGATGAAATGGGAATCGAGCTTATGCTTGCAAAAGTATATACCAGAGTTCACGATACTCTGAAGCGCAGTATGATCATTGACCTGATTGGGCAAAATAATGTTTTCAGGAATGTTAATAGTGCTGTAAAGGAATATAAAAGACGTTATTCAGTTAATTAACATATTCATTTTGAGAATAGCCATCAATTGAATTTACAGCAGCGGGTGTCTTTGTCGAGAGCCTGTCCCTTTTAAATTTACATATACCCAGCCAGTCAAGTTTTTTCTTTATGAAGCAGATTTATAACATGCATCAATAATCGCAATGATTTTTATCTATACTTGTTTATGTTATTATTATTTTGTGCATTTTGCTTATGCTGGCTAATTTTGTTTAAAATAAGCATATATAAAGACATAAATAATATAAAAAAGTGAGAAAGGAGGTAAAAATGCCAGACAAAAAACCAAATATCCTTGTATTGTGGGGCGATGATATCGGGTGGTATAACATAAGCCACAATAATAGGGGGGCCATGGAATACAAAACACCGAATATCGACCGTATTGCTGAAGAGGGCATAGATTTTACAGATTTCTATGCTCAGCAGAGCTGTACAGCAGGTCGTGCTGCGTTCATTACCGGTCAGAATCCTTTGCGTACCGGACTTACAAAAGTTGGAATGCCGGGTGCAGATGTAGGAATTCAGGCCGAAGATCCTACGATAGCTGAACTCCTAAAACCCCTTGGCTATGTAACGGGGCAGTTTGGTAAAAACCATCTTGGTGACAGGGATGAATTTCTTCCTACAAATCATGGTTTTGATGAGTTCTATGGCAATCTGTATCATCTTAATGCAGAGGAAGAACCAGAGCATCTCGATTATCCAAAAGATCTTGACTTCAGGAAGCGTTTTGGACCAAGAGGAGTAATACATTCATTTGCTGATGGAAGGATTGATGATACGGGTCCACTTACCAAAAAGAGGATGGAAACTATTGATGATGATGTAACTGATAGGACTATTGAGTTTATCAAACAAGCTCATAAAGACGGCAAGCCTTTCTTTATATGGTGGAACTCCACCCGCATGCACTTCAGAACTCGTATTAAGAAAGAAACAGTTGGAAAGAGTGGCCAGGGTTTCTATAATGATGCAATGGTTGAACATGATGAGCATGTTGGAAAGCTCCTGGATCTGCTTGATGAACTTGGCATAGCTGAAGATACAATTGTACTATACAGTACAGATAACGGCCCTCACTATAATACCTGGCCGGATGGTGCAATATCACCGTGGCGAAGTGAAAAAAATTCCAACTGGGAAGGTGCTTTCAGGGTACCGTCTTTTGCAAGGTGGCCAGGAAAGTTTCCTGCAGGGAAAGTATTGAATGGAATAATGTCCCATCAGGAGTGGCTGCCAACACTGCTTGCTGCGGCTGGAGTGCCGGATATTAAAGAGAAACTCCTAAAAGGTCATAAGGCTGGAGATAAAACTTTTAAAGTCCACATTGATGGTTACAACGCACTGCCATATCTGATGGGGAAGACAGATAAGTCTCCAAGAGACTGGTACTTCTATGTAAATGATGATGGCAAATTAGTTGCAATTCGTATTGGTGACTGGAAGCTGGTATTCTATGAGCAGCGTGCAAAAACATTACAATTATGGGCAGAGCCTTTTGTGGAACTGCGGGTCCCGAAATTATTTAATCTGCGGCAGGATCCCTTTGAGAGAGCAGATGAGAATTCTAATACTTATTGGGACTGGGTAATAGACCATATATTCTGTATGTACCAGGGCCAGGCTCTGGCTGCAGAGCAGTTAAAGACGTTTATTGATTTCCCTCCAAGGCAGAAACCGGCAGCGTTTAACCTTGACCGTGTACTGGATTCAATGAAAGAGGCTTCCGGTGGTGGAATGCACTAGGGATATGGATTGTAATAAAATAGCATAAAAATCAAATATTCAATTTTTAATGAGGATACGCACCTTACAGGGTTTAATTATTTCATTATTCTAAATCCTGCCATGCTAATCAGGTAAACTTAAATTGAGTAGATGAATTCAAGACACCTAGACAATAAAAATATCAACTATATCACAAAGGATAATGCACCGAAGGCCTTCCATCTTCTGGTAAAACCGACAGGCGCAGTTTGTAATCTTAAATGTGCTTACTGCTTTTTCCTGGATAAAAAGATGCTTTATCCTGGCAGCCGCTTCAGGATGACTGACAGCACACTTGAGCAGTATATCAAGCAGCTGGTAGAATCCCACCAGGTAAACAAGGTTGCAGTATCCTGGCAGGGCGGAGAACCGACACTTATGGGTCTTGACTTCTATCACCGCTCAATAGAGTTTGAAAAAAGATTTGCCCGTCCTGGTATGACTTTTTTAAACACCCTGCAGACAAATGGTTTACTGCTTGATGATGAGTGGTGTGAGTTTTTCAGGCAAAACAACTTCTTGATAGGCATAAGCATAGACGGACCCGAAGAGCTGCATGATATACACAGGGTGGATAAGAAAGGTAAGCCTACTTTTAATAGAGTGATGAAGGGCCTGCATCTTCTGCAAAAACATAAGGTTGAATACAATGTGCTTACTGCAGTAAATAATGTAAATTCCGGATATCCCCTGGAAGTTTATAAGTTCCTCAGGGATGAAGCAAAAACAGACTGGATGCAGTTCGTACCCGTGGTAGAACGGATAAACAAGGATGGTCGTTTTCTCTATCAGGAGGGTGACACAGTTTCAGAGCGTTCGGTACATCCGGAGCAGTTTGGAGATTTCCTCTGCACTGTATTTGATGAATGGGTGCGCAATGATGTGGGGAAAGTCTATGTGCAGACTTTTGAGGCAGCAGCACGAAACTGGCTTGGAATGCCTGCATCTGGCATGTGCGTGTTTAATGAGACCTGTGGACTTGGTCCGGTTCTTGAGCACAATGGCGATTTCTATGCATGTGATCATTTTGTCGAGCCTAAATATCTTATAGGAAATATTAAAAACACTCACATGGGTGATCTGATAGCATCGGAAAAACAGCAAAGATTTGGTAAAGATAAAAGAGATCTGTTGCCGGATTATTGCCTGAAGTGCGATGTTTTATTTGCCTGCAGGGGTGAATGCCCAAAGAACCGTTTCAAAAAAACTCCCCCGGACAGTAATCATTCCGCTGGAGAGTACGGTTTGAATTATTTATGTCCTGGTTTTAAGCAATTCTTTCATCATATTGATGAACCGATGAAGTTAATCACAGACCTTCTCAGGAGAGGTAAAGCAGCTGCAGGCATAATGGGAATTCTAAAAGAAAAAGATGAAGAATGGGTTAAAATCCTTTCAAATACCGGTCGAAATGATCCCTGTCCGTGTGGAAGCGGTAAAAAGTTCAAGAAGTGCCATGGTGCTGAGAAGTGAAATCCTTCCTGAGATGTTATGAAGATAAGGTTTTGCAACAAGAAGTATTACAGAAACAGAACAAGGCCAAGGAGGAAGGTAAACCTCTATGAAAATAAACTGGGCAAATTTTGAGCAAATGAGGCAAAACCTCCAGAAGGATTACATTTACTCATGAAGGACAACCACACAATCGGCAATAATTTAAATAATGTAATAAGATGGACACAAATTGCCCGGGAGGAATCAGAAAGGTTTATATAGAGCTTTCGGGCGTTATAATATCCCATTGTGTAACAAATTGCTTGCAAATTAACTTGCAAGGAAATCTTTTAATGAGGTGTTTTTCTTGGAATTCCGCAGTTTGGACATTGCTTTAAATTCAATCTGTCTAATTCTTTCCCTGGTAAGGTTAAATTCTCGTCCAACCTCTTCCAGGGTTTTTGGATAGCCGTCACTGATCCCATATCTTAGCTGGATAATTTTTCTTTCCCTATCCTTTAAAGTATTTAATACTTCCTGAAGGTGTTTCTGGAGCATTAAAAAATTTGCTGCATCAGATGGAGATTCAATTTCTATATCTTCAATAAAATCACTTAGATGAGTTTCCCCATCTTCACCTATTGGAGCATCAAGAGAAATGGTATCCTGGGCTATTTTCATAATTTCCCTGACTCTATCTGGCGTAATGTTTAATGACTCTGCAATCTCTTCAGAACTGGGTTCTCTGCCAAGGCTCTGATGAAGGCGTCTTTGTGTGCGAATATATGTATTAACAGTTTCTACCATATGAACCGGAATCCTTATTGTCCTTGCCTTGTCCGCTATTGCCCTGGTTACAGCCTGTCTTATCCACCATGTTGCATAAGTAGAAAACTTAAAACCTTTTTTATAATCATATTTATCAACAGCTCTTAAAAGTCCCAGGTTTCCTTCCTGGATAAGATCTAAAAAATGAATACCCCTCCTGATATATTTTTTGGCAACACTTACGACCAGCCTTAAATTTGCTTCAATTAGCCTGCGTTTAGCAGACATGTCTCCTTTTTCTATATTTTTTGCAAGCTGTACTTCTTCGGCTGCAGTAAGCAGTCTTACCTTGCCGATTGAGTTAAGATACATTTTTATAGGGTCATTAATGAATGGTTTTGAAACCTGGCCTATCCTGATTTTTTTAGAACCTTTATTCTTTTTAACCTCGATATCACTGTCTATTTCTTCTTCAAGAATACTTGTATAATCATATAAATCGTCTTTGAGTATTTTTTTATTTTCAAAAAATATGTCTTTTAAGGTAATATCTATATCGTCTTCAGTTAATAGGTTTTTTCTTTTATTTTTTACTGAAACTTCTTTACCAATTAATTTGTAAGCAGTTTTTGTCATTAAATTTCATCAACCTTTAAGGATAGAAAATTTTCAACGGGAGGATATGCTGCTTTCCTGCCCGGCACTTTAAGGACTTTTTTTAAATTCCAGCATATATTTTTATATTCCGGATATATAAATAAAATTTTCATGAAACCTTCTTTTTGTTTATTTTAAAAAAATGATTTGCTGTTTTATCAAAATATAAGCGTCAAATCATATCAAATCATATGAGTAAAGAATTAAAAAGACTACATACAGGTTCTTTAAAAAAACCCAGCAACGCTTTTAATCTGTCCAAATGGAGAAAAAAGTTCTTCCAGCTAAGTATCAACCGTGGAGTAATTAAAATTGCCTACATATAGTTTGTTGCTTTGCATACTATCCTCCTTAAATAATATTATTTCCCTAAAAAGCTTGATAATATTTCTTTTGGAGAGCCAGTAGAAAGCAATTGTCTACTCTTAAATAAAATATCATTAAACAGATGAGTTTTTTTAAGTATATGTTTAAATATGCATAATGTCAAATTTAGCGTTTTTTGCCTATAATAAGTGCTTTTAACATAAAAAAGTTACTCCTCATAAAAAGTAACTGTTACACCCCCGGGACCAAGATTGTTTCCAACAACTGCCCCTATCTCTGCACGTATGATTTGTTTTGGATTAAATGTTTCCCTTATCCTTGTAGTCATTTCGTCACCTTCTGCTTTAGCGTCAGAATCTGAAACAATAACCATAAGCTTACTCATATCTTTTATCATATTTTTCATGGAGCTTATAAGCTCATTTTTTGCCTGGCTAAATCTTCTAGTTGTTTTAAACTGTGACACTTCTCCCATGTGCACTGTCAATATAGGGCTGATTTCCAGAACTGAAGCAACCAATCCCTTAGCCCTGCCTATTCTTCCATTCATAATTAAATATTTTAAAGTGTTTGGAATGAAAAGAATCGTAATTTTTTGTTTTAGATCACTAATGGCTTGAAGTATTTCCTCTTTTGATTTACCTTCACCAGCAAGCTCAGCTGCCTTTATTGCAAGGATACCCAGTGGCATATGCACCAGTTCAGAATCAATGACTTCTATATCACTGTCAGGCAGCTCTTTTCTTGCCATTTCTGCAGAGCTAAAAGTTCCCGACATCTTTTTTGAGATATGGATTGAAATTATAGAATCATTATCTTTTAAAAGATCACTATAGGCTTTTACAAAGTCCTGAGGTGTCGGCTGGGATGTTGTAACTTGTTTTTTTGCATTTTTTAATTTTTCATAAAATTGTTTGCTGGTTAAATCCAATCCATCTTCCAAATAAGTCCTGTCTTCAAAGTTTACATATAAGGGGACCACTTTTATATTGTATTTTTCAATTAAATCTTTGGGTATATCTGCGGTGCTGTCAGTTACTATTGCAATTTTACTCATTCTTCACTCCTTGCATGATATTTATAAAACTAATAGAATTATATAATTATTGGTACCTTATTAGTACCTTTTTAAAAATTTTTAAAGCTTTATAATCTTCAGCATACAGAACACCTCTTCCTTATGTATTATGCTGTTTTAAACATCTCTATTAAAAAAAGCTCTTGCACCACTTTGATTATAGCATATCTCTTACTTTAACCAGTTCATATCCTTCTGATCTTAAACCGGTAATAATTTCCGGCAAAGCGTTAACTGTCTCATAACCTCCCACATGCATTAAAATAATGGCGTTGTCGGAAGCTTTGCTCAATACCCTGTTGGCCAGGTAATCCTTTGTGATTTTTACCCCGTTAAGTTCTTCAGCCCAGTCATGACTGTCCACAGTCCACAGGATGGTATAGGGGTAGCCTTCCTCTATTAATATCTTTAATATTCTTTCATCATATTCACCATATGGGGGACGGAACAGCTGCGGCAAATAGCCGGTTGTTACTTTTATTATGTCTGTTGTTTCACGGATCTCGTTTTCAACTTCTGCATCTGGCATTGTGCTCATATGTCCATGGGTCAGAGAATGGTTTTCCAGGTCATGCCCCCGATTGACGATTTCTTTTGCGAGATCAGGATGTTCCTTTACCCACAATCCTCTGGCAAAAAAAGTTGCTTTTACATTATACTCATCAAGCAGGTCCAAAAGCGCCTCTGTATTTTCATAGAACCAGCCTGAATCAAAAGTTAATGCTAATTGTTTCGCTGCATTATTATCGATACCTTCCCTGATTACTGTTGATGCATCTGTAGATGTTTTTTCTTCAATAACTGCGTCAGCTGTCTCTTCTTCTTCAGTATTTTGCACAGAGGTATCATCTGTTTCCGTTTCTACGCTATCAGAAGATGCAGTTTCTGTTGTCGGGGTAATTCCACAAAGATTACAGGTGGCAGCAGTGCCAAGTAAGGTTAATAATATAAGGATAGAAAACAGTGGGAATAATTTATTTTTCATTAATCTCTCTTTTTTTATTATCAAAACAAAATATACTTTAGATTATAAGGGATAACTTTAAAATTGTTTACCTAAGTTTTACTTCAGGTTTAAAAATATTCCCGCTTAAACTCAATAATTTAATTTTAACTTTATCTACTATGGCCAGCTGCTAAAGTATGCTTTTTTAAAAAATGATTCGAAACTTCGTGCCTGGGTCAGCCATTCCGTCGGTTAAAAAATAAAGACCCCATAATTTTTATGAAGTCCCATTTTTTAGATAATGAATTTTTTCTATATATATTTGTATATATGTCAGTCTGTATTACTGGAGATTACTATAATAATTGATCCTTTAAAGTTTGAAAAATTTAAAGCTTCTCTTGCATTTTTTGCTTGTAAGTTATTTTCCATAATAACATAACCAAAATCCCTGCTCTTATCGATACTAACTACTCTCCCATAAGGGGAAAATAATTTTTTCAGTTGTCTATCATCAGTGGCATTGTTAAGATTGCCTACATATAATCTGCTGCTATTCATTAATACACCTCCTTATTAAATATTTATTATCCTCTATAATTCTGCAAATATTTTCTGGGAGGTAGGTTGCGGAAAGTTGAACTATCTCTAAACCATAAATACTATTAAACATAAAAGAACAGTTACTTATAAACTAATAAACAGGTTTTGTCAAATGTTGTTTTGTCATTTGTCATTTAAAAATTAAAAGTGGACTATTTTTATTCAGGCGCTTTAAATTAATCAATTCATCTAAAAATAGTTCGGGATTTCATTTCTTCGGGCAGCAAATCTGTTTCTATCATTATAATATTAAGTCAAATAGTATCTCTTTTTATTTTTTATCCTATCTAGATTAAAATATCAATTAATAGCAAGAGTTGTTTAAATATGATTAGAGGAAATAAAATGAGCCCAATCAGAGAGGTTTACATAAATGAGCCGGGGGGCACCCAAAAAACTAAATGGAGCAGCTACAGTGAGCTGGCCTGGGTTGAGTCAATTGTTGCGCCTCCTGAAGAGTATGCTGAAGACACAGAGCTATTTTGCAGGATAATCAAAGAGCATTCTAAAATCGAACCTAAAACATTGCTTCATCTTGGATGCGGTGCTGGTAGAAATGATTATATCTTTAAGAGACATTTTAAGGTAACGGGTGTAGATACCAGCAAAGATATGCTTAAAATTGCAAAAAATCTTAATCCAGAGGTGGTTTATCATAAAAATGATATGCGCACATTAAAAATGGACGAATACTTTGATGCTGTTGCTATACCTGATTCCATAGAATATATGGTTACAGAAAAAGATCTAAAAAGAGCAATTTTTTCTGCAAACAAACAATTAAAACCGGGAGGGGTACTACTGATTGTAGCCTATATCAAGGAAGAGTTTGTAGAAAATAATTTTTTAAATACCGGTTCTATAAAAGATATAGAAATTACAGTTTTTGAAAATAACTATATTCCCGATTCTTCCGGGAATACTTATGAGGCAACGATTATTTATTTGATCCGTAAAAAGGGTGAGTTAAAAATTTATTGTGATAGTCATATATTAGGGCTCTTTAAATTAGAAGTCTGGCTTGATATTTTAAGAGGATTTGAGCTTGAAGTAAAACAGATTAAGCTAGAACATTTATATGACCGCTTTATTTTAGGAGAAGGTAAATACCCTCTTATAATTTTTGCATGTACCAAACCATTAAAATAATTATAAAAACATTTATAAAATTATTATTTGACAAATTTAATAGTTTTT
>CAYGYY010000064.1:0-11669 GCA_964354265.1 uncultured Actinomycetota bacterium | reverse complement strand
AAGTCTTAAGCACAAGCATAGATTTCAAGTTGAGAGATGGGCATAGTAAAGATTTCTATTATTAATATTATTATTTGAGGAGCAGGAGCTTATGAAGAATATAAAAAAAACCGGCGCTGGAACTGTTACCAGTACCCGAAAAAACAGTACCTGGGTTTTATTTTTTATTGCTTTCATTTTATTGTTATTAATATTCCAGGTCTCCTGTAAGAAATCAAGCGACAAAACCATTGGAACTGTTGTTTTGGAGAGCAATGAGCAGGCAACTGATGCAGAGGGAAGGCAGATAATAGGGATTACGGCAAGCGGCGGTTATTACCCTGAAGAAGTGTATGCAAAGTCAGGCATAGATACCGTACTGAGGATCGAATCTGATAATGCTTATGGATGTGAGAGGTCTTTCAGGATACCCGGGATGGGGGTGAGCGAAACGCTACCAATAAACGGATTTACTAATATAGATATTGGGATACAACAAAAGGGGACTACTCTGCTTGGAACATGCAGCATGGGAATGTATACATTTGAAATTTTTTTTAATTGATTTTGAAATTGGAAGGAACCAGATAAATGGATATAAAATTTAAAATCAGGGGAATGCATTGCAAAGGTTGTGCAAATCTAATCATGCTTACTATGGAGGACCATGGTTTCAGTAATATAAAAATAGACGCTGAATCGGGAGCTGGCTCTGTTGCAACTGACTTAACAGATATTTCGCAAGCTGAGAAAACCCTTGTTGAAGCGTTTAAGGAATTACCGGATTATGAACTTTATGGCATTGAAAAAACCGGTTGATATGAAAGGAGGAAAATAAGGACCATGTTAAAGTCTTTAGCAATAGCTCTAATAATAATAGCCCTTATCATTGGCATCGGCATTGGTTATGTTATCACACCCTGGTACTCTATGTCCCGTTATGAAAACAAACAGATGGCTGATCTTGGAGAACCTGACAGATATATTGACCTGCGGTATATCGATGCAATGATAGCGCATCATTTGTCTGCAATGAAGCTTGCAAATCAAGCAAAAAATAACTCGAAACGCTCAGAGATTACCGCGCTTGCAGGCGAGATACTTAAAAATGAACCAGCTGCAATTGATGAGCTGTACTCCTGGAAAGAAGAATGGTATGGCAATAAAACATCTGTCAATGCAGGAGATGTACCGAACCTGGGAAGTTATGACGACAAATTTGACCTGAGGTTTTTGAATGCCCTTATTGCTCATCATGAAGAGGGTATAAAGATGACAGAAGAAATAAGACATAAATCCACCCGGCTTGAGGTACTCAATAATGCTGATGCGGTGGAGGATTTTTTAAAAAACGGTATCAAGATGCTCGGTCAATGGCGGACAGAATGGTATAGATAGTGAAATAAGGCAAGGAATTAAACTGGGGAAATAATCTTTAAGAAAGCTTCTAAAAATTTTAAAAAATGAAAAAGAAAACATTATCAATAAGGGGCATGACATGCGCAAGTTGCGCCATGTCAATAGAAAAGGCTATATCCAGGCTTGAAGGTGTTCACAGTATCAATGTGAACTATGCAACCGAAAAGGCGACGATAGAATTTGACCCTGAAAAGATTACGGTCAGCCAGATGGATGATGCCATAAAAAAATTCGGTTACAGTATTTACCAGGGTGGAGATACAGCTGTTACTAGTGGACTCCAGGAGCTTGAAAGCATTGGCAATGGCTCCTGTAAAGCTCTGCCTGAAAGTGTTTCGGAAGCCAGTTGTCCACCGGGCATTTTTATAAATGATAAATCGGCGCAAGAAGCCAAATCAGATAAAAAAGAGAAGCTGGCTGAGTTGCAGAAAATGAAAGAAAAAGTCGGGTTTGTGCTTCCGATAGCCCTTATGGTTTTTATCTTCATGATGTGGGAGATTGCGTCTGCGAGCAATTTAAAAATCCCCTCTTTTTTTATTCCACACGAACTCTATTCTATTATTTTATTTATCCTTTCAACAGTTGTCCTCTTCTGGGTAGGTCAGCCTTTTTTAAAAGGCATCCTTAATTTTATAAGATACAGGGCTGCAAACATGGACACACTTGTAGGTATCGGGACATTTTCAGCTTATCTTTATAGCGCAATTATAGTGCTTCTGCCGGGAGTCAGGGACTCTTTAAACCTTCCTGAAGTTAATTATTTTGATATAACTATAGTTGTCATCGGATTTGTATATCTTGGGAAATATCTTGAATCAAGCTCAAAGATAAAGACCGGTGAAGCAATTGAAAAGCTTATTAACCTTCAGGCTAAGACTGCCCTTGTGGAGAGGGAAAACAGGGAAATAGAAATCCCCATAGAACAGGTTGAACTAAATGATACTGTAATTGTAAAACCCGGGAGCAAGATTCCCGTAGATGGAGTGATAATCGAGGGTTTTTCTTCAATCGACGAATCAATGGTTACAGGTGAGTCTATCCCCGTAGATAAAAGCATAGGGAGCAACGTAATAGGCAGCACTATAAACAAGCAGGGAGCATTTAAGTTCAAGGCAACAAGGATAGGTTCTGACACCATGCTTGCACAAATAATAAAGATGGTAGAAGATGCGCAGGGCTCAAAAGCCCCGATTCAAAGGCTTGCAGATAAAATCTCCGGTATATTCGTTCCTGTAGTGCTGGGCATAGCTTTAATATCGTTTATAATCTGGGTAGCTCTTGGCAGCAGGTATATGCCATTAAACCAGGCTTTCAGGTTCGGGTTGTTAAGCTTTGTAGGAGTTCTGGTGATTGCATGCCCATGTGCGCTTGGACTTGCAACTCCAACTGCCATAATAGTAGGAGTAGGTAAAGGTGCACAATACGGTATATTGATTAAAAATGCGGAAAGCCTGGAAAAGTTACACAGGGTAAACACTCTTGTAATCGATAAGACCGGAACCATTACAAAAGGGCAGCCTTCGGTAACTGACTTTATAATAAATTCCGGCGCGTCTCTAAAAAGCAATAATAATATTAAAAACAATGATATTGAAATGGAAGCTTTGAAGATGCTTGCTTCACTGGAGAAAAATTCTGAGCATCCACTGGCAATTGCTATAATTGAGAAAGCGCTTTCACGCGATGCCGGGTTTATGGAAGTAAGCAATTTTTCAAACCTGGAGGGCATGGGCGTTAAAGGGGTTCTGGAAGGAAAGGATTATTATGCAGGAAACCCCAGGCTTATGCAGGATTTAGGGATAGCTTATGACGAAAAGCTTATTAATAAACTTACAGGACAGGGTAAGACCCCCATCCTGTTTTCAGATGATAAAAGTATCCTCGCAACAGTTGCGGTTGCTGATACTATAAAAGATAACAGCAGGCAGGTTATTGAAGAACTTCATAAACTTGGGATCAAGGTAATTATGCTCTCAGGAGATAATAGAAACACTGCAGAATATATTGCCAGGCAGGCCGGGATAGATGTGGTATACGCTGAAATCCTGCCGCAGGATAAGGCATTAAAAATAAAAGAACTGCAGAAAAAGGGTTTTAACGTGGCTATGGCAGGAGATGGAATAAACGATGCGCCGGCCCTGGTGCAGGCAGACGTCGGTATAGCAATGGGTACCGGTACTGATATTGCTATTGAATCTGCTGACATAACACTACTTGCCGGTGATATTATAAAAATACCCCAGGCTATAAAGCTTTCCAAAAAGACAATGAGGACAATCAGGCAGAACCTTTTCTGGGCTTCCATCTATAATCTTATAGGTATCCCTCTTGCTGCCGGATTATTCTATCCTTTGTGGGGGATTCTATTGAACCCTGTTTTTGCCGGTCTTGCAATGGCTTTCAGCAGTGTTTCTGTAGTCATAAATTCGCTGAGACTGAGGTTTGCCAGGCTATGAATAAAGAGTTAATAAAAAAGGGTACAAAATGTGACCTCTATGTAAAAGGAATGCATTGTCCCGCCTGTAAAATAGTGATTGAAAAAAAACTTACAGATTCTGGAATCGTTAAAAATGTAAATGCTGTAATGAATGAAAAAAAGCTGTATTTTGAGACTGAAACAGAAATTGAAAAAAATGCGCTTGTTGAAGAGATAAATTGGATTATCAGGAATGACGGTTATACTGTTTCAGAAAATTTATACAAGCACAGAATAAATTGGAAAGATCTTTTAAAAGGCGGACTCATAGCAGCGGTCATCATAATAGCTTTTATATTACTTCAGAAATCCGGTTTTACCAATATGCTCCAGGTCAGTGACCTATCGCTGCCAGTAGTATTTTTAATAGGTGTGATAGCATCACTTTCATCATGCATGGCAGTCGTAGGGGGTCTGGTCCTTTCAATATCATCCAATTATGCAAGAACCCAGGAAAAAATAAGGCCTTTGATTTTATTTCATACTGCAAGAATAGTGGGCTTCTTTTTGCTGGGAGGCGTACTGGGGCTGATAGGCTCGGTATTTGCAATAAGTCCTATATTATATTTCATAATCAGCATCGTCCTCTTTCTTGTAATGATGATACTGGGCTTAAACCTGCTTGAAATATTTCCTTTCTTGCAGAAATTTCAGCTAAGGATACCTGGATCTTTTACCAGGAAACTCGTTGAGAATAGGAACCTGCATAATAAATTCACCCCTGTAATTCTTGGGGCTATAACCTTTTTTCTACCATGCGGCTTTACCCAGTCCATGCAAATAGGCGCCATAGCGACAGGCAGTTTCTGGAATGGCGCAATCCTGATGCTGGTTTTTGCAGCCGGTACATTGCCTGTGCTTGCGATAATCTCATTTACAAGCATAAGATTTTCAAAGACTCCTTTTTCAGGAATATTTTTCAAGGCTGCTGGTTTTATGGTGATTTTTTTTGCATTATTTAATTTTATTAATTCCCTGGTTTCGATGGGAATTATAAGCCCGTTTTTTTAATTTATAGCATTTTTTAAATAATTATTATGTTTAACTAATATGCGGGGGATAAAAAATGAAAAATAGCATAGACAAGAAAGATTCTCTTCTAAATTTTAAAAAGGCGAAGTCTCATCTTGATAAAATAATAAGTATGGTTGAAAACGATGAATATTGCATTGACATTATGCAGCAAAATCTTGCAGTAATAGGGCTTTTAAAGTCTGCTCACCAGATATTAATGGAAAATCATCTCAGGCATTGTTTTACTTCGGCAATTAAATCAAACCAGGATAAAAGAAAACTGGAGATGATAGACGAGATACTGAAAGTTACCCGGCTTGCAAATAAATGAACCAGGCGTTACTTTAAATTAAGAAATTGTACTAAAACAGGTAACTGTTTGGATTCTGCGGACCCCCGTTAACCCTTACTTCAAAATGCAGATGAGGTCCTGTGGTAAACCCGGTACGCCCCACATAACCGATTACCTGTCCTTTTTGGACAAACTGGCCCGGGCTTACTGCAAAACCTGACAGGTGCGCATAAAAAGATGCTATTCCGCCACCATGATATATAAGTATCGAATACCCGTAGCCTCCGTCATATTCCGCCATTATTACCTGTCCGGAATCTGCAGCAAGAACCGGCGTACCGGCCTGTGCATATATATCTATACCGTTGTGCATCCTTTGCCTGCCTGTTGATTTGCTTGTCCTGTATCCAAAGCCCGAAGAAAGCCTGCCATTGGTAGGCCAAAGCATCTTGCCTGAAGGCGCAGCACCATATTCATAGCCTACAAGGACATTGGTTATCTCTGCCTCTTTTACAGTAAGCTGGTTTTCCATAGCTATCAGTGCATCTTTATTTGCTTTTGCTTCCGAGAACAGTTCTGACTTTTCATCATATATCAGTTCTATTTCACTTTTCTTATCTTCAGATAAGCCCACAAGCTTTTCAATACTCTGTTTTTCCTGTTCAAGCTGGTCGCGAAGATCAATGATATTCTTATTCAATCGTAAAAGCCTGGCTTTTTTTTCTTTAATCTCATCTATTATTTCTATATCCTTTTTTAAAAAAAGATTCATGAGCTTTAATCTTGAGATAAATTCTATAAAATCTTCGGTTTTTAAAAATACGTTCAGTATACTCCTGTTATTTGTCTTATATATTTCAGCGACTCTTGAATTAAGTAACTCTGTTTTTTTAAAGAGTTCCTGCTCAACCTGCTTTATATCCTGTTCATTGGAGACTAGCTCTATGGTGGATTTATCCATGCGGCTTTTGGTTTCAGCCTGTTTGGCGTTTAACTCCTCCAGGTCACCAAGAGCATCAAGCAGTTTTGTCTCTACCTGTTCAACCTGTGCTGCATAAGCGTCCTGCTCTTTCTGTGCCTGTTCTATCTTTTTTTTAGTTTCTTCTTTTTCCTTTTTTATATTGTCAAGCTCATCCTGTGTGGGCGCAGCAATAATATTTTTGCAGGGAAGATAGCCCTGCAGTAAAAAAATAAAAACAATCAGGAGAAGGGATGCAGCAATTCTTTTAATAATTACAGATTTATTTATTTTTAAAAAAAAATAAAATTTTTTTAAATTATTTAACATAATATATCCATTAATTTCTTCTGGTATAATAATCTGTAAAACAATAATTTAATAAATTATTGCTGTTTAAAGAATTATACCGGTAAGTTTTTGTAGATATGATATAGATTATATTAGAAGTAAGGATATAATAAATATTAACAATTGTAAATTTTATCTGTTAAGGAAAAACCCATGCACAAAACAGGATTTGACAATGAAAAATATCTTATTGAACAGACTGCTGCAATAATTGAGCGTGTGAAGAAATTCGATAATAAGCTATATCTTGAGTTTGGCGGAAAACTCTGTTATGACTATCATGCTGCAAGAGTTCTTCCAGGGTATGACCCTAATGTCAAAATACGCCTTCTCCAGTCTCTTAAGGACAAGATAGATATTATCCTGTGTATTTATGCAGGCGACATAGAAAGCGGAAGGGTCAGGGGTGACTTTGGCATTACTTATGATACTGCGACTTTAAAGTTAATCGATGATCTGCGCAAATGGGGCCTGGATATCCTGGCAGTAGTTATTACAAGATTTACAGGGCAGTCTTCTGCAATTGTTTTTAAAAATAAGCTTGAGAGGCGTGGAGTTACAGTATATTTCCATGATCCCATAGAAGGATATCCGGCAGACATAGACAAGATTTGCAGTGACCAGGGGTTTGGAAGAAATGAATATTTAAAATCCCGTAATCCTATTGTTGTGGTCACGGCTCCGGGACCGAATAGCGGAAAACTATCTACATGCCTGTCCCAACTTTATCATGACCATTCCCGTGGTATCAATTCGGGATATGCAAAATTCGAGACATTTCCAATATGGAACCTGCCGCTTAAACATCCTGTAAATATTGCATATGAAGCGGCAACTGCTGATATATGTGACTTTAACCTGGTAGACCCGTTTCATCTTAATGAATATGATATTGTTGCTGTTAATTACAACAGGGATGTTGAGAGCTTCCCTATTTTAAAGCTGATAATAAACAGAATAATTGCTGTTAAGAGCTCAAGAATGCCCCTTTATAATTCACCCACTGACATGGGGGTAAACCGGGCAGGATTCGGCATAACGGACGATGCAGTTGTCAGGGATGCTGCAAAACAGGAACTGATACGGCGTTATTTCAGGTATAATACAGAGTATATAATGGGCCTTGAAAAAAAGGAAACTGTTGAAAGGGTGGCCTTGCTGATGGAAGAATTAGAGGTAAAGATCACTGACCGTAGAGTTGTAGATATAGCGCGCAAAAGCGCTGAAGAAGCAGAATCCGGGGGAAAGGGCAATGCCGGTATTTTCTGTGGTGCAGCAATGGAATTTAATGATGGAAAGATAATAACCGGAAAAAATTCAAAACTCCTTCACGCAGCTTCCAGCCTGGTTCTTAATGCAGTTAAACTGCTTGCAAGTATTCCTGATGAGATACTTCTTCTCTCACCCCAGGTAATAAGCCAGATAGCAAAATTAAAAAAGGGCATTTTTGAAGCGGATTCTGAAAGCCTGGATCTTGAGGAAACACTGATAGCTCTTTCCATAAGCGCAACTACAAGCCACACTGCAGAACTTGCGATGAACAGACTGCCGGAATTAAGAGGATGCGAGATGCATATGACTCATATTCCAACTCCTGGCGATGAGGTCGGGCTAAAACACCTCGGGGTAAACCTTACAACTGATGGAAAGTTTTCTTCAAGAAATTTATTTGTTCAATGATAATATGCAGATATTTCCTGATCAGCAACAGTAAAGATAAACAGTTTATGAATTTTTTAAAAAAATGAATAGAAAAAACAAATATGAATATATTAAAATTTTTTAATTTATTTTTAATCCCTGTTTCATATATATTCTTTAGGATTTTATTTAACTTTAATTTAAATTTATTTTGACAAGGAGATGAGGCAATTGCGGATTCTTGTAATTGAAGATGAACCTTCATTATTAAAGATAATTTCCAAAAGACTAAAAGAAGAAGGATATAGTGTCGATATTGCAAAAGATGGCAGAGAAGGTGATAGTTTTATAAATGCTATTGAATATGACTGTGTAATACTGGACATAATGCTGCCGATGGTCGACGGACTTACGCTGCTCAGGAAGTTAAGGGCAAAAAAAAGAGCAACTCCGGTGCTTCTGCTGACAGCCAGGGACTCAATAGACGATAAAGTTATCGGGCTTGACAGTGGCGCTGATGATTATCTTACAAAGCCATTCTCGTTTGATGAGCTGCTTGCAAGAATAAGGGTACTGATAAGGCGAAAGACCGATACAAAAGAAACAGTACTTTCCATTGGGGACCTGAGCCTGGATACAATATCCCGGGAAGTCAAAAGAGAGGATAAGATTATCGAGCTTACATCTAAGGAATATTCAATACTCGAGTATTTTTTACGGAATAAAAACAGGGTCCTCACAAAAGCGCAGATAGCAGAACACGTATGGAATTATGATTTTGAGTTCAGCTCCAATATAGTGGAAGTATATGTCAGGTATCTTAGAAGAAAAATCGATGACCAGTACGATACAAAACTGATCCATACTATTCGGGGTGGCGGATATGTGATAAGGAAAAAATAATTAGAATGAAGAGCATGACTATTAAATTCAAGATAACTATCTGGTACGCTATTTTTCTTACAGTATTGCTCAGCGCATTCAGTGTTTTCTTTTATGCAACTATTTCAAGGTTACTTTACCAGAACAATATACAGCTTCTTAAGGCTGACGCAAATCAGGCTATTTCCATCCTGAAGATAGAGGGTGATACAATACGTTTAGCGGAGCCCTATAAGATAGTTGCAACAAATACTTATTTTGTTGTTTTTGATAAAAATGGCAGTAAAGGATTGGAAAGCGAAGCTCTGCCTGAAATAGTGGACCTGTCAATAAAAAATGAAACAAGCAGGTATGTTTCTGCTGAAGGACAAAAATGGACAGTTTATGATAAGGCAATAATTATTAACGGGGAAACTGTAGGATATATAAGGGTCAGCCGTTCCCTGAAGGAATTAATAAATACTCTTGACAATCTAAAGCTTATTCTTTTCATTTCAGTACCGCTTTATATAACTTTGGCATCTCTTGGAGGTTTTTTTCTTGCAGACCGGGCACTGCGCCCTATCGATTATATTACAAGGACTGCAAGAAATATCAGCAGGGGGCAGTTATCTAAAAGACTTCAAATGCCAAAGACAGAAGATGAAGTTGGAAGGCTTGCTACAACTTTTAATGAAATGCTTGACAGGCTCGAGGCATCATTTAAAAAAGAGCGTCAATTTACTGCTGATGCCTCGCATGAGCTAAGGACACCCCTTGCCATTATAGCAGCCCAGACAGAGCAGGGGCTCGCATCGCTCTCAGGAAATCAGAAGAACAGCGAGTGTGCCGAAGCCTTAAGGAGCATACAATCTGAAAGTAAGAAGATGAGCTACCTTATTACTCAGTTACTTATGCTTTACAAAAGTGATGAAGGAAAATATGAATTAAATCTTGAAGATCTGGATTTGAATCTTATCGTAGAAGAGGTGGCAAATGAATTCAGAAGCCTTCATGCAGACGCAAACCCTGATATAATATTTATTTCAAAGGATTATATAAAAATTAGAGCCGACCAGACCCTTATAACAAGAATGCTAATAAATCTTATTGATAATGCAGTCAGGTACACAGACAATGAAGGTAAGGTGGAAATAATCTTATCAAAGGATAATGACAGGGTGGTAATCACAATATCTGATACGGGGACAGGTATTTCAGAAAAAGATATAGCATGCATATTTGATAGATTCTATCAGGCAAATGAAGCTAGAAATGGCCAGGGTTCAGGACTGGGATTATCAATCGTCAAATGGATAGTGGAAGTTCATAATGGTGAAGTAAGCGTACAGAGTACCCCGGGCAGGGGAAGTTGCTTTACTGTCAGGCTTCCCTTAAACCTGAACATTGATGGTAATAATAAGATTAAAGCATGAAGTTTTTAAAATATGCTTTTAAAATAGCTTTCCAGCCAAATTTTTTCCCGTTTAAATAATGATAAATTAAAAAAATTTAATATTGTATTAATTTTACTTTAATTTCTACGAATATAATTATGGGTATTAAAAGAATTAAAAAACTCATAGAAAAGGAGCAAAAATGCATATCAATATGAGCAGAAAAAACAAAATGTTCAGGATTGCAGCCAGTTTTGCAATTACATTGTTTGTCATAACAATGTTATTTGTATTTACAGGATGTTCGAGCATACCGGTTATACTTGAGTCCTTACTGGAGAATAGCATCCAGGAAAAAACTGAAGCAACTGAAACTGAATCAGCCAAAACTGAAGCAACTGAAACTGAAGCAGCCAAAACTGAAGCAACTGAAACGGTTGAAACTTCTAAAGCAGCTTCAGTTGAAGAAAAAAAGCCTAGCGACCAGAAGATACTTGCTGAATTTGATGCTGCAATCAGTACTGTAGCCGAACAGGTGAAGCCTTCAGTTGTAAATGTTAAAGTAATTGTCACACAGGAAGATGGCTATGGAAACAGCAGCACAGGAGAAGGAGTGGGTTCAGGTATAATTTTCAGTTCAGACGGTTATATAATCACTAATAATCATGTAGTTGGGGATGCCAGTGAAGTGATAGTAACATTAAATGACGGTAAGGAATATACTGCAAAACTTGCAGGTACAGATCCCAATACTGATATTGCTGTGATAAAAATAGAAGCTACAGGTTTAAAACCTGCAGAATTTGTATCTGTTGATGATATAAAGGTAGGGGAACTTGCTATTGCTGTCGGAAGCCCATTTGGATTACAACAGACAGTAACACAAGGTGTTGTAAGTGCAATAGGCAGGGATCTTTCGGTTTCTGCAGATATGTTACCAATGCTGGACCTTATCCAGACTGATGCAGCAATAAATCCTGGAAATAGCGGAGGCGCTCTTGTTAATTCTGCAGGCCAGGTAATGGGAATAAACACAATAATATTTTCGACTTCAGGTTCAAGTGCGGGTATAGGTTTTGCAATACCCAGTGATATTGCACTAAATATTGCAAATCAGATAATCAAAACAGGTAAGGCACAGATGGCTTTTATGGGTATAGAAATGAGCGACAGTACGAATGATGTAAAAGGGGTACTCGTTAGTTCCACTATTCCTGGATATCCGGCTGAAAAAGCTGGTATTAAAGCCGGGGATACAATTACAGAATTCGATGGTAAAAA
>CAYGYY010000063.1:0-12260 GCA_964354265.1 uncultured Actinomycetota bacterium | reverse complement strand
AGGAATTATTGTTAATACTGGAAACTGTGCTGCACCTGATTCAAAAGAATCACTTTATGTAGGTATTTCAGGTTATATGGATGGACTTGCGCTTGGTGAAGCTATTATGAACAATCCTGATACTCCTAAAAAAGGCAAGATAGTTCTTGCATCATGCAAGCCTGGTCTACCGGTTCTTGATGGCAGGACAACAGGTGTTATGGAAGTATTATCAAAAAACCCTGATTATGAAATAATAGGGCCTCTTGATTCAGGACTTTCACCAGAAGCAACATATTCATTCTGGGAATCCGCATATGCTGCAAATCCGGATATGGTAATGGCTGTCGGCTCATGCGCATTTGACCTTCCTGCACTGTACAAATTCAAACAGAAAAATACAGATGCAACGTTTGCCTGTGTAAGCTACGACCTTGAGCCTGATGCTTTGGCAGGTATTAAAGAAGGGCTCCTTACTATAGCTTGCGGCCAGGGCCCGTATCTGCAGGGGTATGTACCAATGGCTGCAATATTTGAGCATCTGGTCCTTGGCAATCCTCTTACTGAAGGATGGTTCAATCCTGGTGAAGAGATTGTCACCAAGGAAAATGTCGATGTATTCATTGAAAGAGAGCTTGATCCTGAAGCAGAATATGCATGGTACAAAGATTATATGGATACAAATCTCAAGCCATTCTGGGAAAATGCTCAGCCAATGTCAGAATATGTACCGTAAACCTATTTACAGTTTTTTAATGATGTAAATAGTTTTGTTAAGTTCTTGTAGATTAATTATTAGGAGCAGATACTATTTCTGCTCCTAATAATAAAAAAACAAAAAACAAAAAAAATAACCAGGAATCAGGCAATAAGAAAAAATTTTTCAATAAAAAATTTAAAGCGACAGGATAGTTTAGGGATGGATCTGCTTTAAAGAGCAGTAATAAATAGTAAAAGTATAAATATTTTTTTACCAAAGAGAAAACTATTATAATAATTTAGAAATATATTTTATTGAATACAAAAATCTATTGAGCGAGGAAAGTAATTGAGCGATAATAGCGTATTAATAAATATTGAAAATATCAGTAAAAGATTCGGCGGAACACATGCGCTTGATGGTGTAAGTTTTACCATAAAAAAAGGTGAAGTCCATGCCCTTGTTGGCGAAAATGGAGCCGGCAAATCAACGCTGATGAAAATACTTGCAGGTGTGGAAAAAAAAGATACCGGAAAGATCTTTATTAAAGAAAAAGAAATGGTTGCCCACCGTCCACTTGATGCAAGGAATGCAGGCATCAGCATTGTATTCCAGGAATTGAATCTTTTTCCCCAGCTTAATGTATTTGAGAATATTTTTATAACTCGTGAAATGAAAAATGCAATAGGACTGCTCGCAAAAAGGCAGATGGCAAAGGAAAGTATAAAAATATTAAAAAGCATCCAGAGCGACCATGTGATTTCCCCTCAGGCAAGAATAGAAAACCTCTCGGTTGCTGACCAGCAGGTAGTTGAGATTGTAAGGGCTCTCTCGCATGGTTCTGAAATACTTATTCTTGATGAACCCAATTCAGCATTGTCGCTGAGTGAGACCCAGGCCTTATTTAGAGTAATAAATGATCTTAAATCAAAAGGTATTACTGTAATATATGTATCCCACAGGCTTGAAGAAGTATTTACAATTTCCGATAGGATATCTGTATTACGTGACGGTAAATATATGGGCACCTGGGATAAGGAAAAAACTACAATCAAAGAAATAATAGCAGCAATGATAGGCAAAAGGATTGAGGAGCTATTTCCCGAGAGAAGGGGTATCACAAGCGCAAATAAAGTTATTCTTGAAGTTAAAAAGTTGCATAAGAAGAGAAAACTTGGATCGGTTAGCTTCAAGGTTCAAGAAGGCGAAGTTTTAGGGTTTGCTGGTCTTGAAGGATGCGGTATTGAAGATATATTCAGGATAATATTTGGTTTAGAGAAAAAAGATGGTGGAGAAATTATTTACCAGGATAAAAAAATTGAGAAACAACCGCCATGGGTTTCCATGAAAAAAGGCTGGGCCCTCGTACCTGCCGAGCGTCATAAACAGGGCCTTATGACTGACTGGTCAATAAGGGATAATATAAGTCTGCCGGTCATGGAAAAAGTGCGTAGTAAAATAGGACTTATAAGTTTTACAAGGGTCAGCAAACTTGCAAATGAATATGTAGGAAAGTTAAATATAGTTACAGACAGTATTTTTAAAAAAGTAATCTCTTTATCAGGAGGCAACCAGCAGAAAGTGGTAATTGCAAAATGGCTTGCAACACAGCCAAAGTTACTTATACTTAATGACCCGACCAGGGGAATTGATGTCGGGGCAAAAGCGGAGATATATAAACTCGTTGACCAGCTTGCAAGAAGCGGTTTTGCAATACTTTTTACTTCGTCTGAATTTGAAGAAGTACTGGAATTAAGTGACAATATACTTGTTGTATATAATGGTGAAGTTGTCCATCAATGTGCTGGGGGCCTTATAAACAAACCAGAACTCATGTCTTATGTCACTGGAGCATTTGAGAAAACCCCGGGTCAAAGCAATGGTTTTAATTAAAAATAACAGGGTTTTTTCCTATCTGGCATTTGCTCTCAGGGTAATTCTTGCAGCGATATTTATCTTTTCAGGAATTTCAAAATTGACAGATGTTTTAGGTTTCAGGTGGGCGGTTGCAAACCTGCAGCTTTTTTCCTGGACAATAGCGATTCTATTTTCATATCTTATCCCACTAATAGAAATATTGCTCGGCGTTCTGTTGTTAATCGGCCTTTTTAAAAAGTTTGTTACAATACATCTTGGGATTTTTATAGTTGCACTTGGCGGCATATCATATTTTGCCTGGAAATATAGCCAGGTCCGTGACTGCAATTGTCTTGGAAAAATAGTTAATCTCCAGTATGGTATACCGCATATGATATTCCTTGCGGTCTTGCTGGCGTTGGACATCCTGGTATTTTTAGACGGACAACAGATCTGGTCTATTGACAGCTTTATAAGAAAAAGGAAGGATTCCTAAAAAATTTAACTATTTCACCAGGCTTTTTATTAAAAAACGGCGGCGGTTTTAAATTTTTAAAAACCTGGGTTCAAAATAATACGGGTTAATAATAACTGCACTAAATTCCGGCTTTAATTGCCTCTTTATACCTATATGTTCTAAAAGCGAATTCTTATTAATTGATAAATCTGTCTTACAGGATAATCAATTTAATAATAAACCGTCTCAATTATTTCGTTCTCCATAAAATTTCAGTATTTTTTTTGGAATTTATTAATGGGATATTTATTTATAAAAAAATATTAAGAGATGTTAATATTGTGCAAAGAAAAATAAATATCATAATTGTAATTATCAAAATACTGATGTACTTTTTAGAATATCAAATAAGACGCTTTGAAGTAATAATAAAACATTAACGCTGGAGGAGTAATGAATTCAAGAGAACGATTTAAATCTATCTGTGCATTTGAAAGAAAAAATGACCCTTTTATATGGAGCGTAGATTCCTGGTATGAAGCTTTTGAAAGATGGATAACCGAGGGTATGCCGGTAAAGAATCTTAATAACAAGATTGAAGCAAACATGCACCTTATTGGACCAAATGATGAAAATGAAGGTATTAAGCCAAATGCAATCATTTATGGCCTTGGAAAATGCCATAATCCTCCATGGATAGTTGCCGTAGAACCTATGTTTGAACCACGGATAATAGATGAAGATGAGACGCATGTCACTAAAGTAGATTACGACGGGACAATCGTAAGGCGCAGGAAAATTGGTGACAACACAATACCGCAGGTGCTTGATTACCCGGTTAAAGATAAGAAAACCTGGGAAGAATTCAAAAAAAGGCTGGACCCGCACTCTCCGGGCAGGTGGCCGGCAAACTGGGAAATAATGTCCCAGGATACGCTTGAATGGCCTGTACGAAAAGAGGTAGATGGAAGACATTTTAAGGACAGGGATTTTCCTCTTGGCATGCTTACGCTCTCACTTTATGGAAATATCAGAAATTATATGGGCCTGGAAAATCTCAGCACAGCAATCTATGATAACCTTCCGCTTGTTCTTGAGATGATGGACTGGCAGGTTTATATGTCAATGGAGATGCTAAAAAAAGTATATGCTGCAGGCGTTACAATGGAATGGGTATGGATATGGGAAGATATGGCTTTTAATAAAGGCTCTCTTGTAAGTCCGAAATTTGTAAAGGAACACATGGTGCCAAGGTATAAACCAGTAGTTGAGTTGCTTAGAAATAACGGATGCGATGCACTGATACTGGATTGTGACGGAAATTGTGAAGAGTTAATACCGCTCTGGATTGAAAGCGGAATAAATGGCCTTTATCCTATTGAAAGGGCCGCAGGCATGGATGCTTTAAAACTCAGGAAGCAATATAGCAAAAATCTAATCATTATTGGCAATATTGATAAGAGGGAACTTGCAAAAGGAAAGGCAGAGATAGACAGGCAGCTTGCAGATGTAAACGAATTGCTAAAATATGGGGGCTATCTTCCAAACTGTGATCACCACATCCCACCGGATGTTCCTTACAGGAATTTAGTTTACTTGATAAATGAAATAAGGAAAATGGATCAATACACAGATAATCCAAGACAGATAGAAATAAGTGATCCGCTATAAGGATTAAAATACGGGTAGTAATTATTTGAAGTAAATGGACTAAACGAAAATAAAAGTAAGTTAATAATCAGGGAGTATTCAGGATGGTAGCATTTTTAGGAATCGACTACGGTACTGGTGGCGCAAAAGGCTGCATAATAGATCTCGAAGGAAATGTTCTTGGTTATATTTTTGAGGAGTATCCTATAATCACGCTTAAGCCTGACTGGTCAGAGCACGACCCGCAACTTTACTGGAAAATAGCCTGCAGGATAATAAGCGGGTGTATTGAGCAGGCAAAAATAATGCCGGCAGAGATAAAAGGAGTTGCTGTCTCCTGTGCGCTGCCATCTATGGTCATGATAGATTCCGAAGGAAATCCTGTAAATAACGCTTATAACCTGATGGATAGAAGAGCAAAGAGCGAAGTGGAATGGATAAGGGAAAATATCGGTGAAAAGGAAGTCTTTAATATAACTGCAAATCGTCTTGACGACCATCATTCTGCAGTCAATCTTATGTGGGAAAAAAATAACAGGCCTGATTTCTTCAAAAGGATTCACAAAGCCTTTTCAATCAGTTCATTTATAAATTTTAAATTGACCGATGCAATTGCAGAAGCACACCAGTGTGCATGCTTTACGGGAGCATATAATATTCTTGAGCGGAAATATGACATAGACCTCATAGAAAGACTCGGTCTTGGCGCTGACTTATTTTGCAAAACTCATTATGCAGAAGAAATTATAGGTGAAGTCAGCAAGAAAGCATCAGATGAAACAGGGCTTGCTCCCGGTACTCCTGTAGTAGCAGGACAGGCAGATTTTACTGCCAGTTGCATCGCAAGCGGTGTCATAGATGTAGGTGATATCCAGAGTAATCTGGGAACATGTGGAAACTTCGGGGTCATACACAGAGACACTGATTTTATATACGAGATGATAACCTGGGGGTTTACTGTAGGTGAAAAGGATACATATATAACAGCAGCAACAACTACAACAGGAGGCATGCTACTGAGATATATAAGGGATGTGTTTTCCCAGCTTGAGGTTGCTGCCGAAAACTCATTCGGTATAAGCTCTTACGAGCTCCTGGACATGCAGGCAGAAAAAGCATTGCCGGGAAGTGATGGATTGATAATACTGCCATTTCTTACAGGTGAGCGCACCCCGATATGGGATTCTTATGCAAAAGCTGTAGTGTTTGGTTTATCATTAAATCATAATAGGTCACACTTCTTAAGAGCTGCAATGGAGGGTGTAGCATATGCAATGTATGATTCCCTTAAATACTTTGTAAATAAAAAAGTAAAGATAAATTTTCCTCTTGTTATGCACGAAGGGGGAGCAAAAAGCAATATCTGGAGGCAAATAATAACAGATGTCTTCAATGTACCCACTGTACTTACAAAAAGAAAAACGGGCGCACCTTTTGGTGATGCAATACTTGCAGGAGTAGCTACTGGTCATTTCAGGGACTACTCAATGTGTAAACAGTGGGCTGAATATATTAATATGCTCGAACCTATTGAAAAAAATCATAAAAAATATATGCAGTATTTTGAGATTTATAAGGAAATTTATATGCATATAAAACAGGATTACAGGAAACTTGCCAGGTTAAGGGATTTGGACTGATTTAAAAACAGGAATACCTGTTCAAAAAATCCAATACAGATTATAAGATTAATTTAATAAAATTTATCAGCTTATTATATGAGAATACTGTAATAGAGATTAATTGAAGGAGGAAAATGAAATGAAGAAAACTACTTTTGGTGTTATTATTGGGACAAGAGGGTTTTTCAATCCGATACTTGCCAGGCAGGGTCGCAAAGAGGTTATTTCAGTTTTGGAAGAAATGGATTTTGATTTCCTTGTCCTTTCAGAAGATGATACCAGGTTTGGTGTTGTGGAAACAGTTGATGATGCAAAGAAATGTGCAAAACTTTTCAGGGATAACTACGAAAAGATTGATGGAATAATAGTAAGTCTTCCAAATTTTGGTGATGAAATAGGTATTGCAGTTGCGCTTGACATTGCAAAGCTGGATGTACCGGTGCTTGTTCAGGCTTCAGACGACGACCTTAATAAAATGGATGCTGATAACAGGAGAGACTCTTTTTGTGGCAAATTGTCCGTCTGCAATAATCTTTACCAGTATAAAATACCCTTCACAAACACAAGCCTGCACACTTATCCTATAGACAGTAAAAATTTCAGGGAAGACCTGGACTATTTTTCAAGAGTATGCAGGGTAGTTAAAGGACTGAAAAATGCAAGGCTGGCCCAGATTGGCACCAGGCCCGGCGCTTTCCAGACTGTAAGGTATTCGGAAAAATTACTCCAGGACTCCGGTATCACCGTAATCCCTGTTGACCTGTCAGAAATAATATCTGCCGCCAATTCATTAAATGATTCAGACAATGCTTTAAAATCAAAAGTCGATGAAATAAAAAAATATGGTTGTATCGCTTCAGATATAAAGGAAGAAAATATAGTCAAATCCGCAAAGCTGGGCCTGGCAGTGGAAAGATTTATTACAGAAAGCAACTGCTCTGCAGGTGCAATGCAGTGCTGGACTTCCATTCAGGAAAATTACGGTTGCGCTGCGTGCCTGCCGATGAGTATGCTTGGCGATAAAGGTATTCCAATGGCTTGCGAAACAGATATAACAGGTGCACTTGCGATGTATTGCTTATACCTGGCATCAGGTGAGCCATCAGGTTATTTGGACTGGAATAACAATTTTGGTAATGACAGGAATAAATGCATAAATTTTCATTGTTCTAATTTTCCAAAGAGATTCATTGCTAAAGAATTTGAAATATCAAATCTTGATATTTTGGGGAAAGCTATTGGATATGACAAATGCTTTGGTGCATGTAAGGCAAATATAGCATCAGGAGAAATGACTTTTGCAAAGATTTCAACTGACGATACCTGGGGTGTGATAAAATCATATTTTGGTGAAGGTGAATTCACTGATGATTACATCGAATCGGCAGGGGGAAGAGTTGTCTGTAAAATAGACAACCTCCAGGAACTTATGAATTATTTATGCATCAATGGCTTTGAACATCATGTGGCGATGAACAGATCAAAAGTTGCCGCAGTGCTAAATGAAGCTTTTAATAAATACATGGGATGGGAGACCTACTGGCATAAGTGATATTATATTCATAAATAATAGTCGCAGTGGTTCACTGAAATGCTTTATCAATAAGGTAATAAGGCAGTTATAGACCTAAGATCTATTAAGAGATAGGGATTCTTCTAAATGTTTGTTTTAAGTGTTATTATGTTTTTATAGTCATTTATCAGTTTTTCCATATTTATTTATTGGTCATATTATTTGGAATACAAATTGAATTTATCAATTAATATAACTATAAAGGGGTTTTGATGTCAGGACAACAAAAATTACGGATAGGTATTGCAAACCTTATGATGTTAAATGTATTTGGTGATGAGGCTGAGAAGATAGCAATAAAGTATTTTAATGAAGCTACAAAATTTCTTGAAGAAAAACTAAATGTAGAACTTTTTACTGATCTTAAAGCAGTTACTAATCTGGACGAAGCAAGGCATACCTGGGAGTTTTTTGCAGAGAAGAGAGTGGATGCAATAATCCTGTTTAATGGTACTTTTAGTCTCACAAATCTCATGATAGAAATCATTAGAAACAGTAGTACACCGTTTCTTATATGGGGTCTTGAGGAATATTTAATGAATAGACACACAGTGAGCGGTTCTATGATTGGACTTATGCCGGCAGGTGTTGTGTTTAAAAATCTTGATAAAAAGTTTAGTTTTGTGTACGGTTCTATTGAAAAAGAAGAAGTGCAGCAGCAGATTAGATTATTTTTCAAAGTCATTGAAGCGATTGCATTGTTAAGACAGTCAAGGATCGGCCTTATAGGTTCCAGGCCCGATGGTTTTGAGATATCAAATTATGACGAGCTTGTGATTAAAAAATTTTTTGGCACTACATTGACTAAAATAGACATGTCCTATTACCTTAATCTCATAGATAGTATTGATGAAAAAGAAGCGCTTCAGGATGTGAATAATCAAAAGGACATCTTTGATTTAAAAAAGGTTGACAGCAAAGCTGCAATTAATCTCTCAAAAATATATCTTGCTACAAAGAAAGTTATAGAAGAAAATAAAATTAATTGTTATGCGCCACAGTGCTGGCCTGAACTTAGAATGGACAGGCAGACCCCTTTATGTTCCATAAACTCAAGGATTACTTCTGAGGGCATTATGGCCTCCTGTGAAGTTGATATAGATTGTGCCCTGACGATGCTTCTATTTTATTCTCTGACGGGTGGAAAATCTCCCTGGACTGCTGATTTTGTAAACTATATTGAAGATAAAAAAGCCGTACTTTACTGGCATTGTGGTAATGCGCCCTTTGATGTTTCTGATGGAAAGCCATTAATGGAAGTCGTATATGAAGGTCCTGCACTTACAGCTTCACTTGTTAAAGGTACAGTAACAGTAGCAAGGATAAATCATTTTCGTGGAGGATTCGAAATATATGCAGCAGTAGGAGAAGCTATCAAATCAAAACCATTGCTTAGGGGAAGCAATATACTCATAAATATGCAAGATAGCAATATGGAATACATAAGATGGCTACTGGATAATGGTGTCCCGCATCACAATGTAGTAGGTTATGGAGACCTGTCAGAAGAGCTTAAAGAATTTGGGAAATTGCTTGATATAACTGTGCATATATTTAAATGACTTAAGCCCCATAATGTTTAGTGAGCTCAGGCTATCATAACAGTTTTAAGACAATATTATCCTTCCTGTATTCCAGCAGTGTTGTATTCCGTTTTTTGAAATCGATAACAGACAGTGAGAGTTTTATTAGATAAATCATAATATCATCATAAAAAAATAAGAGAGGGAAGATCATGGAAAAAATATTATTAGGCGCAGATGCCTGGGGGATGGAACTAAAGGATGCAATTAAAGAACATCTAGTGAAAAAAGGTTATTCAATTGTTGATATTGGCATGACAAGCAGTGAAGAGCCCATTGCTTATTATACAGTTGCAGCTACTGCCGCCAAAAAGATACAGGATAAAGAAGTTGAAAGAGCGATATTATTCTGCGGGACAGGAATGGGAGTATCTATTGTTGCAAATAAATTTAAGGGTGTGTATGCTTCAGTCATTGAATCAGAATACACCGCGCAAAAGTGTAAGGCCATAAATAATTCAAATGTCCTGACTATGGGGGGCATGATAATTTCTCAATACAGGGCTAAGCTGGCAGTTGATAACTGGCTTGAAACATCACATACTGAAGGATTTGAACCTGATCTTGCCAAATTCCTTAAGGATTCTTTAGAAGAAATCGCTAAAATAGAGGAAACACAGTTCAAATAAGCTCTTTTTTTATTCAATCAGATATTATTTCTTATGTTTTTGGCATTAACGATGATTTAGAATTATAATGGAAGATTTATAACCAGGAGGGTGAAATGCTTCAGGCAAAAATAATAAGCAAGGGCAATATTATTTTGGAAGAAATTGAGATTCCAAAACCCCTGGAAGGCGAGGTGCTATTCAAGGTAACTTATGCCGGGGTCTGCGGTTCTGACCGGCTGATGATGAAAGACCCGTCATTTTTTTCATACCCTGTTGTTAATGGACATGAAATTGTGGGGATTGTGGTTTCTGATGGAAAAAAATTCAAAAAAGGACAGAGAGCCATTGTGTGTCCTTTCGTATGTTGCTGTTCATGTGAATTCTGCAAAAATGGAGAATACAATTTATGCGAATCACTGTTATTTATAGGAGGAACTCCTGTAAACGGGGGCTTTGCAGAATACATAACTGTTAAAGAGGACATGATTTTTGATGTACCGGAAAACGTCCCCGATGAAGTCGCAACTCTTGTTGAACCTGCGTCTGTAGCTTATCATGGAATAAAATTGCTAAGTCCATCCAAAATAAGCAAAGCTATGGTAATAGGCGTTGGAATCATAGGGCTATTATCAATAAAAATATTAAAAGACTTTTATAAAATTAAAGATGTGACCGCAGTAGACATCTCTGATAAAAAACTCGATGTTGCAGCAGGGTGCGGGGCAAATTCAGTTATTAACCTTAAGGGCAAAGACTGGAAATCAATAGAATCTTTAAACAATAATCCTTTCATTTCCGGCAAATATGAAGGAATCATTGATTATGTCAGCAGCAGCCAGAGCATGGATATATCAATTGCTAACCTTAAAAAAGGCGGAACTCTGGTTGCTACAGGAATGCCGCATGATGATGTAGTTATAGGAAAGTTACCTTATTTTGCAATTGCAAATAAGGAACTTTCAATTAAAGGCTGCTATTGTTACGTGAAGCAGGATTTCAGTGATGTAATTGATATGCTTTCGAAAAAAACAATAAAAATAGATGAGCTTATTTCAGCAAAATATGACCTGAAAGATGTTGTCAAGGCATTTGCAGATTGGGAAGCCAATTATGCTGATTGGTATAAGGTGCTGATTAGACCTTAAGAGAAGTAATTATATAAACCAGCGACAGCAAATACGTTTTTTAAATATACTATGTTTAGGCTCTCTATAAGTCTAGGAAGATTCGGTAAGAAAAATCCTTCTGATTTTTCAATAGATTATTCAAGGGAATCTATAAACAGAAAGATTTCAAGTGAAACTGAAGCTTCAATCCTATCTGAGCTAAGTATCGAAAAGAGCTTAATTGAGGACAGTACAAATCCTATAAAGAAATACAATTACAGCTATGTAAAAGACACACTAGCTTCAGATCATGACTTTAAAGTGTCACTACCTACAATAATAGATAGAGCTAAAAAATATGGATTTTATGATAAGAAAAAAGCCAAAAAAGCTCATGACAGAGAGGTTTTGACAAATTATGCAGGAGAACTGCTTCAGCATGATATCACCACTCTTGATGATTACAGCAGAAAAATACTCTATGGAAATTTTATTGAAGCTGAACAAGCTGGGCAGCATAGAAGTTATAGAATATATCTGCCTAAAATATGGTATTCCATTTTCCTTTTATGTTGACAGCCATTCCATATTTAGGTTTGTCCAGGGCAGGGACTCCTTCTGGAGAAACCATATAAAAGTAACAGATGAGGCTGACCCGCAGTTTAAACAGGCACTAGATGATCTATCTGTAAAACTTATTTACGCACTTTCTCCACAGGCAAAAGGAAAAATCGAGAGGCCTTATGGCTGGCTTCAAGATAGAATAGTAAGAATTTGTGCAAGGGAAGGAATAAAAGATATAAAAGATGCAAGAGAGGTACTTGCATCAGAACTTAATAGGTAAACATCCACCAGGTCCATAGCACTACTGGAGAAATTCCTGACATAAGATTTATAGAGCAGTAGATGATAAAAGATCACTGTTTAGGCAGTTTGTGCTACCAGCTCCATATGTGTTAACAAAGGATATATTTGCACTTCGTGACAATAGAATGGTTAATGCATATCATAAGATTTCACTGAAAACCTAAGAGCTTGTTGTTCCTAAAGTTCCCCTAATGCAAAGAATATCTTTAAGAATAGTTCCTGATATGGCAACAGGTATCGCTGAAATCAGGTTCT
>CAYGYY010000062.1:0-12268 GCA_964354265.1 uncultured Actinomycetota bacterium | reverse complement strand
TTGTCCTTTCAAATTTTGCTTTAGCTGCCATTTTATATTCCCTTTCTTTAGGATTAATACTTTATTACGAATCTTCAAATTATGATCTTAATAATAATTTTTTAGCTGATAAAAAAATTGCGATACTTTAATGAATCAAACAGCTATACTTCCCTTTACCCTTCTCAATATCTCATTTGCAACATTATCTTGAACAAGTTCATATTTTTTAAATTGCATCGTAAAAGTAGCCCTGCCCTGTGTCTTTGACCTCAGGTCAGTGGCATAACCAAACATGGATGCCAGCGGTACTTCTGCTTTTACAATCCGCAAATTATTCCGGAGAGTCACGGACATTATTTTGCCCCTCTTTGAATTCAGGTCCCCTATCACTTCTCCCATAAACTCATCTGGAACCACTACTTCTACCTCCATGATAGGCTCAAGAAGTATGGGCGCTCCTTTTACAGTTGCTTCCCTGAGAGCTCTTCCTCCAGCAATCCTGAATGCCAGGTCTGAAGAATCAACTTCATGATAGGAACCGTCCAGCAAAACCGCCTTGATATCCACAACCGGATACCCTGCAAGCTCCCCGCTCTGCATGGCATCAACAATGCCCATCTCAATAGGTTTAATATATTCTCTCGGGATAACGCCGCCTTTGGTCTTATCCACAAATTCAAATCCTTTTCCAACCTCATTGGGGTAAAAATGCAGGACAGCATGGCCATACTGGCCTCTGCCGCCGCTCTGCCTTATATACTTGCCCTCAACTTCAACATCGCGTGTTATGGTCTCTCTGTATGAAACCTGGATCTTGCCGATGTTTGCATCAACTTTGAATTCCCTCAACAGCCTGTCCACGATTATCTCCAGATGCAATTCTCCCATCCCTGCAATAACTGTCTGGCCTGTTTCGCTGTCAGTGCCTATCTTGAATGTCGGATCTTCTTCGGCAATCTTATTTAAAGCCAGTGAAAGTTTATCCTGGTCCGCCTTTGTCTTAGGTTCAATTGCTATTGAAATAACAGGTTCAGGAAAACTGATGGACTCATATTTTATTGGCCTGGATGGCGCGCATATTGTGTCCCCTGTCTTGATATTTTTTAATCCTACAACTGCTATGATATCTCCGCTATAGGCTTCTTCGACCTCAACACGGTTATTTGCATGCATCTCGAGTATTTTTGAGATCCTTTCCTTATTGTCTGTAGTGGTATTGAGTACCTGGGTCCCTACTTTGAGCGTGCCTGAATATATCCTTATAAAGCTTAATTTGCCCACAAAAGGATCTGTCATTATTTTAAATATAAGCCCTGAAAAGCTTTCATCGTCGTTTACCTTCCTGGTTTCTTCCTTGCCATTAAAAGGATGCGTTCCTTTGGGTTCAGGGACATCCAGTGGTGATGGCAGGTAATTGATAACTGCATCAAGCAAGAACTGCACGCCTTTGTTTTTAAAGCTTGCACCGCATAAAACAGGGACTGCACTCACTTCAAGTGTAATCTTCCTGATAGCTGCAATAAGCTCTTCTTCATTTATCTCAATGTTCTCAATATATTTGCCAAGTATTTCATCATTATAATTCGCTATATTTTCTATAAGCTCCTGCCTGTATTTGGCTGCAGCAGCTTTAAGGTCATGCGGGATATCTTCTATGGAGTATTGCAACCCCATTACGTCTTTATATATAATCGCCTTCATTGTCACAAGGTCGATTATTCCTGTAAATTTGTCTTCCTTTCCTATAGGAATCTGAACAGGCAGGGGGTTTACATTAAACTTGTTCTTCATCATTTCAACAACATAAAAAAAGTCTGCGCCGTTGCGGTCCATTTTATTGATAAATGCTATCCTTGGTATATTATATTTTGTAGCCTGTCTCCAGACTGTCTCTGATTGAGGCTCAACTCCACCGACAGCGCAGAAGATTGCAATAAGTCCGTCAAGCACCCGCATCGATCTCTCCACCTCAACGGTAAAATCGACATGTCCGGGGGTATCGATTATGTTTATCCTGAAATCCTTCCAGTAGCATGCTGTTGCAGCAGATGTGATGGTTATGCCTCTTTCCTGCTCCTGGATCATCCAGTCCATTACTGCAGCGCCATCGTCAACCTCGCCAATCTTGTATGTCTTTCCTGTATAATACAAGATACGCTCCGTTGTAGTGGTCTTGCCTGCATCAATATGGGCAGCTATGCCAATATTTCTAGTTTTGTTTAATTCTACTTCTCTTGCCATACCAATTGCCTCAATGCCTTTTATACTGAATAAAAGGCAAAACTATACCTTTACAGTAAAATGTTTTAAAAAAATAATTATTTTATAGTTGCAATAATAAAAATAGCTTTTTTAGGCTTTTTTCTGCAACTATTACCATCTGTAATGAGCAAAAGCTTTGTTTGCTTCTGCCATTTTGTGTAAGTCTTCTCTCTTTTTTACGCTATTGCCTGTATTGCTTGCGCCGTCAAGTATTTCACTTGCAAGCCTTTCAGCCATGGTTTTTTCACGCCTTTTTCTGGCAAAACCAATTATCCATCTTAGAGCGAGAGTATTAGCTCTGTCTGGAGTGACTTCAATTGGAACCTGGTAATTTGCTCCTCCGACCCTTCTTGATTTTACCTCAAGTACGGGGCGGACGTTATCCAGGCACTTGTCCAATATGTCAATAGGATTATCCTTGGTCTTGTCCCCAAGTATTTCCATACTGCCATATACTATTCTTTCCGCAGTACTTTTTTTACCTTTCCAAAGTATCTTGTTTATGAGCTGTGTTACTACCTCATTTTTATAAATTGGATCAGGTTCGTTTTTTCTTTTAGACGGATTGCCTCTTCTTGCCATTAATAACTCCTTAGCAACTTAAAATCTAATCAACATTACTTGGGTCTTTTTGCTCCATACCTGGATCTTGCAGACTTCCTGTTCTCTACTCCGCCAGTGTCAAGAGTACCTCTTACAACTTTATATCTTACGCCAGGCAGGTCCTTTACCCTGCCGCCTCTGACAAGTACAATAGAGTGTTCCTGCAGATTGTGGCCTATTCCCGGAATGTAAGCAGTTACTTCTGTGCCATGTGTAAGCCTCACCCTGGCGACTTTACGGAGCGCTGAGTTAGGCTTTTTCGGTGTAGTAGTATAAACTCTTACACATACCCCTCTTTTCAGGGGATTCTCCTGAAGTGCAGGGGTCTTCTTCTTTTTTGTAATCTTACTTCTTCCTTTTCTTACCAGCTGATTTATTGTAGGCATAAATGACCTTACCTCTTCATTTCCATATAAAATAAAAAATTTAATAATAAAAATTGATTCTTTTACAATCAAGCTTAAAATTGCAGTCTCTATTAAGACACGAACAAAAAGATTACCACTAGCAAGTTAAAATGTCAAATAGAAAAATATTAAAAAATATTAAATATTTAACTCCAGATCCTGCTTTTCATCATCCTGTGTCTCACTGAAAATCTCAATTTCCTCACTTTGCTCTTCCTGATAGCCCGGGTACAAAAGCTCTATATCCCTGTATCTTCTCATACCTGTACCTGCAGGAATAGATTTGCCGATTATAACATTCTCCTTTAACCCTATCAAACCATCGATTTTACATTCAAGAGAAGCATCTGTCAGCACTTTTGTAGTTTCCTGGAACGAAGCAGCAGCAAGGAAACTGTCTGTGGCAAGTGATGCCTTTGTTATCCCCATAAGATTCTGCTTTGCAGTCGCTGCTTCTTTTCCGCTTGCTGTCAGTTTCTTGTTTTCTTTTTCAAATATAAGCCTATCTAAAAGCTGGCCCGGCAGGAACTGGCTGTCGCCTGTATCGATAATCGTGACTTTCTTTAACATCTGCCGCACTATTATCTCGATATGCTTGTCATTAATATCGACTCCCTGGGATTTATAAACATCCTGGACCTGTTTTACCAGATACTGCTCGCATGCCTTGATGCCATTTATTTTTAAAATATCATGCGGGTTTCGCACACCCTCGGTTAGCTGGTCTCCGGTGCTTACAATGGAGTCGTTACCTACCCTTATTTTTATCCTGGTTGGGATAGGGTATGTCTTTTCCGCCGCTGTTTCATCGTTTTTAATGGTAATGTTGCGTACTTTCGGGTCAACCTCCTCTATAATAATCCTGCCACCCATTTCAGCAATAATAGCATGTTCCTTGGGCCTTCTTGCTTCAAAAAGCTCTACTACCCTTGGCAGACCGCTTGTGATATCGATGCCTTCAAAAGTCTTTTCATGCTTATGGACATGGGTCTTTCTCTTTGCTGTGAATATGATTTTTGCAAATACCTGCCCCTCTTCTACAAGGATATTCTTATTTACCTGGAGCACTTCGCCTTTAGGGAATATTACGTCAACAATTCCACCGTTTTCCATCTTGACCTGGAATGTAAGCCTTCCATTTATATGCTCTATATTCACTTCAATTATTTCATCCGTCTGTTTTTCCGTAAAGTCTTGCTTCTTCAAGCCAAGCTGTTCGAGAAGCTCTTTCTTTAAAAGTATCTTACCCGATACCGGTGATTTTATAGACCTCTGGATAACTGTTGATGCAATACCTCCGGTGTGAAAAGTACGCATGGTGAGCTGGGTACCAGGTTCACCTATCGACTGGGCAGCAATTATTCCGACCGCCTCGCCAATAGCTATAAGTTTTCCAGTGGCAAGATCCCTTCCATAGCACTGCTGGCAAACACCGAATTCAGATTCGCAGGTCAGCGGTGAACGTACTTTAACGTTTTCAATATTTGCATGGATAAGACTCTGGATTTCTTTCTCGGTCACCTCTTCCCCTGCATTAAGAAGGATTTTTCTTGTCCTGGCATTTATTACATTTTCAGCACATATCCTGCCTATCAGGTTGAAGTTGGGTTCACCTTCAAGGGTTAACACGTAAAGGAAAATGCCTTCTTCTGTCCCGCAGTCCGGAATCCTGACTATGGTATCCTGAGAAACGTCAACAAGCCTTCTTGTAAGATATCCTGAGTCAGCTGTTCGAAGAGCCGTATCTGCAAGACCCTGCCTTGCGCCATGTGTCGAGATGAAATATTCAAGTACAGTAAGTCCCTCACGGAAGTTTGACTTTATCGGTCTGTCCATAATATCGCCACGCGCATTTGCTACAAGACCCCTCATGCCTGCAAGCTGGCGAAGCTGTTTTATGTTTCCTCTAGCACCTGAAGTCGCCATCATATAAACTGAGTTGTATTTGTCAAAGTTCTTTTCCATTGCATCGGCAACATCTTCAGATGCCTGGGACCAGATCTGGATGACTCTCTGGTGCCTTTCAGCGTCTGTTATGAGTCCATCCCTGTAAAAATCTTCTATTTTTTCGATTTTCTTCTCAACATTTTCAAGGATGACATATTTTTCAGGCGGTATCACTATATCTTCAATACCGATTGTAAGCCCGGATCGTGTTGCATACTTAAAGCCTGCCTCTTTTATATTATCAAGGATAGAGGCTACCTGGGATGTCGGGTATTTATTTATGCAATCTGATATTATCGATATTAAGGTCTTTTTGTTTATTTCCTTATTTACAAATCCATATTCGGCAGGCAGCGCCTGGTTAAATATTATCCTCCCGGCTGTTGTGTGCAATACTTTTTTGTTTATCTTTACTTTTATTATGTTATGAAGCGTTATAAGGCCATAGTTATAATCAACAAGCGCAGCATCAGGGCTGTGGTAATATCTTTCCCTGACTTTTTGTGTATCCCTGTCACCGGTAAGATAATAAAGACCCAGTACCATATCCTGTGAAGGAATTGTTACCGGCAGGCCGCTGGCTGGAGAAAGTATATTGTTTGATGATAGCATAAGCACAAGCGCTTCAGCTTTTGCCTCATTTGAAAGTGGTACATGGACTGCCATCTGGTCCCCGTCAAAGTCAGCATTAAACGGTGGGCAAACCAGCGGATGTATCTGTATAGCTTTTCCTTCAACCAGTATGGGCAGGAATGCCTGGATACCCAACCTGTGAAGAGTCGGGGCGCGGTTAAGCATTACAGGATGATTCTTGATTACTTCTTCAAGAACATCCCATATTTCGTCGCTTCCACGCTCTACCATAGTTTTTGCGCTTTTTATATTCTGTGAAAAGCCCCGCTCTACCAGTTCTTTCATGACAAATGGTTTGAAAAGTTCAAGCGCAATAGTTTTAGGCAATCCGCACTGATAAAGTTTCAGCCTCGGGTTTACAACAATGACTGAACGCCCTGAATAATCAACACGCTTGCCCAAAAGATTCTGCCTGAACCGGCCCTGTTTTCCTTTAAGCATGTCTGAAAGGGATTTGAGCGGCCTGTTTCCGGCGCCAAGAACTGCCCTTCCTCTTCTGCCGTTGTCAAAAAGAGAATCCACAGCTTCCTGCAGCATCCTTTTTTCGTTATTAATTATTATTTCCGGCGCATTAAGTTCAAGCAGTTTTTTAAGCCTGTTGTTCCGGTTTATGACTCTCCGGTAGAGATCATTCAAATCTGAAGTCGCAAACCTGCCTCCATCAAGCTGAACCATTGGTCGAAGGTCGGGAGGTATAACAGGAAGCACATCTACTATCATGTATTCAGGTTTGTTATTAGAACCCTGGAAAACTGAAAGAATTTTAAGCCTTTTTATTGCCCTGCTTCTTTTCTGCCCTTTCGAGTCCTTGATTATCTCTTTTAATTCTGCCACTTCCTTATCAACATCTATGCTTTTTAGAAGTTCCTTTACTGCTTCTGCGCCCATACCGCCGTTAAAATAATCCTTGTACACTTCCTTCATTTTCTTGAATATGGGTTCCTCTGGAACAAGCATCTTCTCTTCAAGGTTTAAAAAGAAAGTATGCGCCCTTTTTATCAGGTCCACTTCTTCCTGGAATATCTCTTTTTCTTCTACTATGAGTTTTTCCGCTTCTTTTATTATCTTGGCGATTTTTGCTTCAAGGTCCTTTTCTGAATTTATCTCCTCGTCCTCAATTGCTTCTATCTCTTTTAAATCATCGCCGTCTTTATATCTTCGCAGCAGGTCATCCTTGTTTTCTGAAATATCATTAAGCCTTGCTTCGTGAAGCTCTGCAGCTTTCTCCACTGCTTCTTCTGTCAGCTTCTTTATCTTGTCCTTGTCATTTTTTATTGCTTCCCTGTTAACATTAGTTACGATATATGAATCGAAGTAAAGCACTTTCTCAAGATCCCTGGGGCTTATGTCAAGAATATATCCCATCCTTGAAGGGACTCCCTTGAAAAACCATATATGGGAAACAGGCGCTGCAAGACTTATATGGCCCATTCTTTCCCTTCTAACGTTTGAGCGTGTTACTTCAACGCCGCAACGCTCGCATATGATGCCTTTAAATCGTACCCTTTTGTATTTTCCGCAATAGCATTCCCAGTCCTTGGTGGGTCCGAATATCCTTTCGCAGAAGAGACCGTCCTTTTCAGGCTTTAATGTCCTGTAATTTATAGTCTCCGGCTTTTTTACTTCCCCGTTTGACCATGACCTTATCTTCTCGGGGGATGCAAGCCCTATCTTTATTGCGTCAAAATTATTTACATCTATATTAATTACCATTTATAAAACCTCCGAATATATAAAAATTTTAAAGATCTTCCTTTATGTTAATATCTCCACTGAACGTATCTTCATTCTCAAGATCCGGCTCGCCTGCATAGTAATCCTCCTCTTCTTCCTCTTCGGGCTGCTCTTCTTCATCAAGCAGGTCAATGCCCTCATGCCCTATAAGGTCTATGCCCAGTTCTTCAACTGTCCTCATCAATTCATCCTGGTCCGTATCCACTTTTACTTCTTTACCTTCTTCCGAGAGGACTTCCACATCAAGTCCAAGACTCTGCATTTCCTTGACAAGTACTTTAAAGGATTCGGGTATGCCTGGTTTGTCAATGTTTTCACCTTTTACAATGGATTCGTATGTTTTTACCCTTCCAACCACGTCATCAGACTTAATTGTGAGCATTTCCTGGAGGATGTATGCTGCACCGTATGCTTCAAGAGCCCATACTTCCATTTCCCCGAATCTTTGTCCTCCAAATTGAGCCTTGCCTCCCAGTGGTTGCTGGGTTACAAGTGAGTAAGGTCCGGTAGACCTTGCATGTATTTTGTCATCAACAAGATGGAGAAGCTTCATTACATATATGTATCCAACTGTTATTTTATCTGCTATCTTGTTTCCGCTTAATCCGTCAAAGAGGGCGGTTTTACCGTTTTCCGGAAGTTTTGCCTTCTTTAACAGTTCGATTATCCCCTTTTCCGAAGCCCCATCAAAAATTGGGCAGGCGCAGTGGATCGAACCGTATGCATCAGGCACAACATCTTTTGCTTCCCAGCCTGCCTTGGCAGCCCAACCGAGATGCGTTTCCAGAACCTGGCCGACATTCATACGGGATGGAACACCAAGAGGATTAAAAATAATATCGATTGGTGTGCCGTCTGCCATATAAGGCATATCTTCCTCAGGAAGTATTACGGAGATTATACCCTTGTTTCCATGCCTTCCTGCAAGTTTGTCGCCAACTGATATTTTTCGCTTTTTAGCGATAAATACCCTGACAAGCTCATTAACGCCCGGCGGAAGATCGCTGCCTTCCCTCCTTGAGAAAAGCTGCACATCTATCACAATGCCTTCCTCACCATGCGGGACCTTAAGAGAGCTATCCCTTACTTCCCTTGCTTTTTCACCGAAAATAGCCCGCAGCAGTTTTTCTTCTGCTGTAAGCTCTGTTTCACCTTTTGGAGTGATTTTTCCAACAAGCACATCCCCGGGTTTTACATAAGCTCCTAGCCTTATTATTCCCCGTTCATCAAGGTTTTTAAGCATTTCTTCTCCCACATTCGGGATATCCCTCGTTATTTCTTCAGGACCCAGTTTTGTCTGTCTTGCCTCGATTTCCTGTTTAGAAATATGTATTGATGAGAGGACGTCTTCTTTTACAAGCCTTTCAGAAAGTATAATAGCATCTTCATAGTTATAGCCTTCCCAAGCCATGAAAGCAACCAGCACATTTCTCCCCAGAGCAAGCTCTCCGGCATCAATTGAAGGACCGTCTGCGATAATATCGCCTTTCTTCAACTTCTGGCCTTCGACAACAAGGGGCCTCTGGTTTATGCATGTACCCTGGTTTGACCTCTTGAATTTGTAAAGATTATATTTTCTAAACCTGGCACCATTGTTGTATTTTACTTCGACGCTATCTGCCGAAACCCTCGCTATGATACCATCATCTTCAGCAAGAATTATATGACCGCTGTCGCGCGCTATCTTCTTCTCCATTCCTGTTCCTACAAGTGGAGCTTCGGGAAATATAAGCGGAACCGCCTGTCTCTGCATATTTGAGCCCATAAGCGCCCTGTTTGCATCATCATGTTCAAGGAACGGTATCAGCGATGTTGCGGCGCTAAATATCTGCTTGGGAGAAACATCCATGTAGTCTATCATGTTAGGTTCTGCCGCAACTACTTCGCCGCCTGCTGTGCATAAAAGTTTTTTCTCAAGGAAGCTCCCATTTTTGTCAAAATTTCCTGTGGCCTGGGCAATTATAAAATTTTCTTCTTTGTCTGCTGAAAGATACTCTACTTCACTTGTCACTTTACCATTTTTGACCTTTATATATGGCGTCTCGATAAAACCATAGTCATTCAGTTTTGCAAAAGTCGCAAGTGAACCGATGAGGCCGATGTTCGGACCTTCCGGGGTTTCAATTGGACACATTCTTCCGTAATGTGATGAATGGACATCCCTGACCTCAAAACCTGCCCTTTCCCTGCTCAATCCACCAGGGCCGAGCGCAGAAAGTCTTCTTTTGTGGGTGATTTCTGCAAGAGGGTTTGTCTGGTCAAGAAATTGCGAAAGCTGGCCGCTTCCAAAGAATTCCTTAAGGGATGCTACAAGCGGCCTTATATTTATAAGTGTCTTTGGAGTTATAGTCTCTGAATCCTGGGTGGTCATCCTTTCCTTGACAACTCTTTCAAGCCTTGAAAGGCCTATACGCACCTGGTTCTGGATAAGTTCGCCTATATTTTTGATCCTTCTGTTGCCAAAATGGTCTATATCATCGATTTCGCCTATATTATTGATCAGCTGGGTAAGGTATTTTACTATCAGGAAGATATCCTTTGCATTAAGGATCATCCTGTTGTCTGCATCGATGTTCATCTTTTTATTTATTTCATCAAGTCTTGCGGATATGTTATCGTCTATTTCCTCTTCCAGTTTCTGGTTCAGTTTGTATCTGCCGACTTTTCCAAGGTCATATCTTTTAGGATCAAAAAACAGGGCGTGTATGAGGTTTCTTGCACTGTCTATTGTAGGAGGCTCTCCGGGACGAAGCTTCTTATATATTTCTATTAGAGCCTCTTCCTCGGTCTCAGTGACATCTTTTTCCAGGGTGTTCTTTATACAGCTTACCTTATCATTAGGGCCAAAAATGGAAAGCATGTTTTCATTGTTTCCAAAACCTATGGATTTCAAAAAAATTGTTAGCAGGAATTTTCTTCGCCTGTCTATTCTTACATAGGCTATGTTCTTCTTGTCAGTCTCAAGCTCTATCCAGGAGCCCCTGGTCGGAATGACCTTGCAAAGGTATATATCTTTTTCTGTCTTCTTGTCAATGTCTGAATCATAATATACGCCAGGCGAACGGACAAGCTGGGAAACAACTACCCTCTCAGTACCGTTTATTATAAAAGTACCCTTGTCAGTCATCATGGGGAAATCACCCATGAAAACTTCCTGCTCCTTCTTTTCGCCGGTTTCTTTGTTCACAAATACAGCTTTTACCTTGAGAGGAGCAGAATATGTCATATCCTGCATCTTGCATTCATCAGCATCGGCATTTAAATCTCCAAAACCGTAGCTTTCGAATTCAAGAGACATTGTCCCGGTGAAGTCTTCAATCGGGGAAATATCTTTTAAGGCTTCCCCTACGCCCTCTGCCAGAAACCAGTCGAAAGACTTTTTCTGTATGTCCAGCAGGTTGGGGATATCCATGAATTTGGGGATTTTCCCGAAGTTATACCGTTCAATCTTTTTAATTCTTTGCATTAAATCATTCTCCTTAAAGATAGACTATTTTTTGTGCATCAGCTATTGTCATACAGGCAATAGCATTACATGGAATAAAACAAAATAAGAAAAAACAAAATAAGAAATTAAATAAGCACAGTTTTTAACTGCAGGTAATTGCAGAAATCGTAAAAAGGATAAACTGACTTGAAGTATAATAGCAGTATATACTTAAATGTCAAGGACATTTTCATAAATTTTTTATTTATACAATTTTTTTATTTTCCCTAGTTTTTTGTATCCAGTGTTATCAAAACTATTAGATTACCTGCATTATATATATTACATAGGGTTGATTTCCTGTATCATCGGCTGGATGCGGATCTTTGGGACATAAAGATGATCTTCGATAGTCAATATTTTAACCACTATTTCACCCATCTCCTCGGGAGTCATTACTTTACCGATAACATCTTCAGGCCAATCTTTAAGATTTGCCGCAGGAAGAAAATTCGTTGCCCCCCAGGATGGTGTTATTGTTGTTATTTTTACATTATCTTTCCTGAATTCATTGTGAAGGGATTTTGCAAGCATTTCTATGCCGGCTTTTCCTGCAGAATACACACCCCAACCCGGCCATCCATGGTCAGCACATACGCTGCTGATATTAATTATCGTCCCGCATTTTTGGCCGAGCATCAACTTTGCTACCCTCTTGATACCAAAAATATGCCCTGTTAGATTTATCATTATCGATTTATTGATTTCATCATCAGTTTGTTCAACAATGTTTTTTATAGCAACTCCAGCACCAGCATTATTTACCAGTATATCTATCCTGTTTTCACTGTCTAACACTGTTTTAATGGCTTTATCCCAATCCTCAGGGACTGTTATGTCACAGATGGAATGCTTTACCCCTAACTCGTCTGCAGATAGCTTCAAGCTTTCAAGGTTGCTGCTGAAAATCCATACCCTGCAGCCATTGTCCTTCAGTACCTTAGCAATGCCTTTGCCGTATCCTTTGGAACCTCCTGTCACGATGGCTACTTTATCTTTTAATTCCATGATTCTCCTTTGACTTAAATATTCATAGTTTTTAATAAGTTTATTTTCCATATATAAGCTTGGGATTTATATATCATTTATATTTTACACTATCCAGGAAATAATGGCGGCTGATTATCATAATACTATGGCAAAAGTATTGATTACTTCATCTTCAGAATTATTAATAATCTGGTGATCGATTTTTTCCGGTACAAATACTGAA
>CAYGYY010000061.1:0-12471 GCA_964354265.1 uncultured Actinomycetota bacterium | reverse complement strand
CACAAAATCCTCAAAGTCAACCTATTTTTTATGTAAAAATTTTTAAAAATTATGATATAATTTCTTGTTTTTAAAATACAAAACCAGAACATTATAAATTTAAACTTGTCAAAGAAACAGGGCCATTAAAGCTTGATAAGCACAAAAAATACATTAAACGTGGTCCTGGTTAATTATATCATTAAAAAAGATATCATTAAAAAACAAGATATAATGTCTAAAATAGTACCTTGGGCCATATTTTTTTATTATTGGATTATATGAAATGATTAACCTTAGAATATCAACAATATTTGCAAATATTGCAGAGCTCGCCAAACAAAAAGACGGCAATCAAAAAACTGTAATGGATTTTACAAGAGCAGCAAGGACAATAAGGGATTTTCCTGGCGACCTGAAGGATGCTTACATTAATGGTATATTAAGAAAACTGCCTGGAATAATTCCTGATGTTTACAAGCTTATAGAGGAATATTTTAAAACAGGCAGTATCGGGCTATATGATGAGCTTAAGGCTGACTATTCTGAGGAGCTTATAAAGTTTATCAGGATAAGCGGACTTGGAAAAAGAAGGATTTTTGCTATTTACGAATCCCTTGGCGCAAAAGACCTTGATGAACTCAAGGAAAGAATAAGGGAGGAAGGCAGTTTTTCCAGGATACTAAAATCCCCTAACATTGGAAAGGACCTTGTTACAGAGATACATCTGAAAAGACTGGTCCATTCCCTTGATTATTATGAAAGCACCTCCGGTTTGTTTCCTAAAGGGTATATCAACTTTTTTATAGATAAAATAAAAAGTGAAATAATTAAATTAAAGGATGTAAAAAATATTGAGGTCACCGGCTCCATCAGGCGCAAAAAAGCCTTTGTCCGAGATATAGATATTCTAATCCTCACGAATTTTAACTTGAGCGGCTTTAATATACAAAAAAGCAATATTTTTTTACAGGACTTTAAGAAGCTTACTTTTATAAAATCCATAAAAAGCATTGATTTAAGAAGAGGTAACCTTAGCGCAAGATTTGATACTACTTATGGAGTCGATATTGAGGTGGTAATATCAAGCGGCCCGGGATGGGAAGTCGATCTTTTCTATACTACAGGCAGTAAAAACCATGTCAGGAAGATAGAGGAAATCGCATTGAAAAGAGGCCTTCTGGGAAACCATGGCATTGATTTAAACGCGGCAGGTTTTATCCGAAAGGATCATAATCTGACAGGAGCCAAAACCAGCGCTGCAAATCATCCCGGCAATTTTTCACATGGTATATTCTTAAAAGAAAATGAGAACAGGAAAAAAACTACAGTTTTAAAAAATTATGAAGAAGGACAGGATACTTCTGATTATCTGATTTATGAAAACCTGGGGCTGGAACGTATACCCCCGGAACTTCGTGAGGATAAAGGGGAGGTAGAGCTGGCGAAAAGATATGCCCTGCCAAAGCTTATAAAATTAAGCGACATCAAAGGAGACCTGCACGTGCATTCATCCTGGAGTGACGGAATTATAAGTTTAGAAGACATAATAAAAAGTTGCAGAAAATACAAATATGAGTATCTTGCTATAAGCGATCATTCTATAAGCAACCTGTATGGCAATGGCCTTGATACCGGACGTATGCTTGAAAAGATAGACTACATAAAAGGGCTCAGGCAAAGCATTAAGGATTTTGATTTGCTTATAGGCGGGGAAGTCGATATAAGAGGGGTATCCATGCTTGATTATGATGAAAGTATCCTGAAAAAAATGGACATAGCTCTTGCATCAATGCATTCCAATTACCTTAATACAGTTGAGGAAAACACATCAAGGATAACAGGCGCCATAAAAAACAGCATGATAGATGCAATAGCGCATCCTACCGGTGTGGTCTTTGGCGCGCGGGCGCCTTATGAAATGAAAATGGAGCAAATATTTGAGGTTGCGGTAAAATATAATAAGGCGCTTGAGATAAACTCCTATCTTTTAAGGTTAGATTTAAATGATAGTTTAACCTCAGAGTATAAAAAAATGGGTGGAAAAGTTGTAATAAATACAGATTCGCACAGGGCGACAAACCTTGACATGATAGTTTATGGAGTTGAAGTCGCAAGAAGAGCCGGGCTTGAAAAAGACGATGTTATAAATACAAAGACTTTAAAAGAACTTAAACAGTGGAAAAGAGAAAGAAAGATGCCCGGGTAGAAAAGTTTTTCACCTGTTTATTTCTGGCCCCTGATCGTTTTCAGTTCTTATACTTTTTATTCTTCCTCATAGTACCTGAAAACTTTTTTCCTTCTAAAATCAGGCCTGAACATATCTTCTTCAATTGAAAGTGATCCATGATCCTGTACCCAGCCATTTATAAAGCCTAGTTTTTCAGCATATGAGGTCACTTCCTGGTATTCCTTAAGAGTTATATTCCTTGAAAGCCCGGGGTAATTGCAAGCCTTATATTCCGGATGATATTGGGCCATTATGCTTAAATAAACTTCGGTAGAAAGTTCATCTTTTAGAAAATCCAGCGATTCTTTTATACCGCCGATATTTTCCGGCATTACAAGAAGCCTCACCAGCAGGCCTTTTTGCGCTATGCCATCTCTGTTTAGCGCCAGGTCCCCGACCTGTCTGTACATTTCTTTAAGCGATGCCCTGTTGTTTTCAACATATTTTTTTACTTTTGAATATTTTAGCGCCATATTGCTGCTGCTGTATCTTATATCCGGCATGTATATATCAATTACACCTTTAAGCATCTCTATTATTTCAGGGTTGTCGTATCCGCCTGTATTATATACAAGAGGAATATTTAACCCCTTTTTTAAAGCAATTGCAGTTGCTTTTATTATCTGCGGGACCCATATTGTCGGTGAGACAAAGTTAATATTATGGCATCCTGCATTTTTTAGCCAAAGCATTTTTAACGACAGGTCTTCAATGGAAACCGGGTTGCCCTGGTGCTGCTGGCTTATCTGGTAATTCTGGCAGTAAACACAGCCCATGTTGCAGTGGGCAAAAAAAATCGTTCCCGAACCTTTATCGCCGGAGATGGGCGGCTCTTCTCCATGGTGGGCCATTACTGATGATATAACCGGTAAATAACCGGCTTTGCAGAAACCAGTACTTTCAATATTCCTGTTTATAAGACAAGCATGGGGACAAAGGTGACAATTTTTAAGTATTGCTTCCAAATCTTCATTGAGACTGCTGGAGAGTATGCTCATTTTGTTTAAAATGTTTTCCATAATCAAATTTTAATTTAATGCCTGGAAATTTTAAATGATTTTAACAAAACCGGGCCTATTCCAGGTTCAGGTAATTCTAACACTTTAATTATGTTGCATTTAATAGACATTTATGATAACTTATTGCTATGAAATTTGAAGAATTATTAAAAGTAATCAATGGAGAGCAATTATTTAAATCTTCTTTGTTATTAGCGGGAGACATAACTGCTGCTTCAGTCCACAGTCAGTTATCAAGGTGGGTCTTAAAAAATAAGCTTTTTCAATTAAGAAGAGGCCTATATGCTGTGGCCGGTCCATATAGAGAAACAGAGCCGCACCCATTCTTGATAGCAAATATGCTTAAAAAAGCTTCATATATAAGTCTGGAATCTGCGCTGGAGTACTATGGTATTATACCGGAATATGTGCCTGTTATTACAAGTGTCACAACTGGAAGGCCGGAAGAAATCAATACCAGGTTGGGTAAATTTAAATTCAGGCACTTAAAAAAGGAGCTATTCTGGGGCTACATAGAAATGGAAATAATTAAGGGAACCAGGGTTTTTATTGCCTCAACTGAAAAGGCTTTGCTGGATCTTATGTATATCACTCCACAATCAGATAATATGGAATTTATCAAGGAATTACGATTGCAAAATACTGAAAAGATCAATACAGATATTCTTAAGAAATATACTGATGGATTTGGCACACCTAAGATTCACAGAGCTGTTCATCTGATAATTAAGATAATCCAAAGTAACAAAATATGAAAGACTATTTAAGACAACTGATAAGCTCACAACCAAATATTTTATTGAAACGAAGTATTGCCCGGGAATATCTGCAAGCGCGCGTACTTCAGATGCTCCAGGAAGAAGGCGCTTTTTTAAACATGGCTTTTATGGGCGGCACTTCACTTCGTTTTCTCTACTCTATACCAAGGTATTCAGAGGATCTTGATTTTTCCAAAATGAAGTCAAGAAATATTGAATTCGATAATTTGCTAAATAGTCTAAGGAGTGGTTTTGAAGCAGAAAGTTATGTAACTGTAATTAAGAAAAGTAAAGACAAGGCAGTCTTATCAGCTTTTATAAAGTTTCCATCGATTCTATATGAACTGGATCTGTCAGCACATCGGGATGAGACTTTTTCAGTTAAACTGGAAATCGATACTAACCCGCCTGAAGGAGGGTCTACTTCGGTAACACTAATCAGAAAATATATTTTACTAAATATATTACATTATGATAAAGCATCGTTATTTGCAGGGAAGATCCACGCCATCCTTGCCAGAAAATATACAAAGGGCAGGGATTTATTTGACCTTATATGGATACTTGCCAGTCCAGATTGGCCAATACCTAATTTTGTTTTATTGAATAATGCGTTAAAACAGACAGGATGGGTTGGCCCAGAGATGAATGCAGAAAACTGGAAAGATATTATTGTTTTACATATCGCAGATAAAAACTGGCAAAAGGCAGCAGAGGATGTTTTACCATTCCTTGAACGTGAAGGCGACAAATATTTGTTGACATTGGAAAACTGCAAAGATCTCCTCAATAAATTTGAAAGTTCATAATATTATAATATCTGCATGGATTTTTTCTTCTATGTAAGAGTATCCCAGGGATTAATTTATATATTTACATAATTGCATAAATAGATTATAATTTTTTAAGATTGATTTATAGATTCTATTTTTATAAAGGACTATCTCTGATGATGTCTATTCTTAGATTCATTACAATTTTTAAACATTGATAAAGAAGCTTCCAAACTTAATTAAAAAAGAACCTGCTCATGTTCCAATTAACAAGTGGCCACAGGATGAGCGGCCAAGGGAAAAACTCATAAAACATGGTAGTGAGAATCTGAGCAACTCTGAGCTTGTTGCGATAATGTTAAGAACCGGAACAGGCAAAAACGGCAGCAGCCAGTCGGCCCTTGACCTTGCAAAGACTGTTTTTTTAAAATATGAAAACTTAACTGAGCTCCTTGATGTATCTGTTTCTGAACTTGCTGAGATAAAGGGCATAGGTTTTGCAAAAGCTGCCCAGATAATTGCCTCAATAGAGCTGGGTAGGCGAGCAGTATCAGAAAAAAATGGGAGCAATAAAAGTTTTAAGTGCAGCGAAGAGGTGGCAAACTATTATATCCCTCTACTTAAAGATTTAAAAAAAGAGCAATTCAGGATAATTCTTTTAAATATTAAAAATAAAATAATCAAGGAAGTCCTTGTTTCCCAGGGTTCACTGACTTCATCTATTGTCCACCCAAGGGAGGTCTTAAAAATCGCAATAAAAGCGTCTGCTGCCTCGGTGATATTTATACACAATCACCCAAGCGGGGACCCCGAACCCTCCATTGATGATATTGAGATAACAAACAGGTTATGTAAGTCCTGTTCAATACTTGGCATTAATGTGCTTGATCATCTTATAATTGCTGAAAGCGGTTATTTTAGTTTCAAGCAAAAAAATATGCTTTGATAAAAATACTTATTTTTCTAAAGCATTTAAGAAGATTTTAAGTTAAAATTATTTACTGAATATGACCTGACAGAAAGGGAAAAAATGGACCTAAAATCTGAATTGACATCACTTGAAACCGGCTATGACCAGAAATTCAGGGAATTGAAGAATAATATTTTCAGCCTTGAGTTTGTAGTCGCTGAGAGGAAGGCTTTCCTCAGCACCCAGAAGCTGATGTATAAGGCAAAAGCAAAAATATATGATGAAAAAAAAGAAGTTAATTTTTTTGAAATCTTAACTGACAGCTCTTCAGGTTTTTCCTCAGGAGCAGGGGATTTAGACATGTCTCCGGGTTTTGGTTTTAAATCGGAAAAAACTGTGTACAAAACAGGAAGCGGCAGGGAAGGCACAATCCAGGAGCAGTCTGTACTTTTCGGAAAGAAATTTCAGTACACTTTTGATTATGAAAAGTTAAGGAATGCTGTAAAAGAACTGGCAGAAAGATACGGTTATAAGTTCAGTACAGTACTGATAGAAAGAAACCTTTAGCAGTTATAGTGTTGTTTTTTATAGTCCAATAACTCATATAAAAGTGTATGCGAATGTGATTTGACTTAATATATTTTTTTTAATAATATATGCAATGCTAAGTTTGCAATTCCCCTAAAAGGGCCCATAGCTCAGCTGGTTAGAGCAGCGCACTCATAATGCGGAGGTCCCTGGTTCGAATCCAGGTGGGCCCACCATATTTGCCACAAAGTTAAAATCCATACTGTTTTCACCATAAAATAAGATTAAAATAGGAGATAAATCTAGCGGTCTAAAAATACTATTTTAAATATGCATATTCCCTATCAGTAGAAGTTTCATATACCGCATGCTTTGCAGTGTAATCTGCTGATGGATGGTGCTATTATTAAACCGACTGTTTCAACTTTTTCGCTTCATAGAATTTGTAATTGTTCCGGCCCCCGGCTTTTACTTCATATAAAGCCAGGTCCGCATTTTTAAGAAGCGTGCTGCTGTCTTCACCGTCTTCAGGAAATAGTGAAATGCCCATACTGAGGGTGATATGCATTTTTTTGCCCCCGATTATCACTTTTTGCTGGAACAAATCTTTTATCTTTAGCGCAATCCTTTCAGCGTCGTCGCTGTTTTTTATATCCGGCAGGAGCAATAGGAACTCATCCCCGCCAAAACGGGCAATAGTATCACTTTTCCGCAAAAGGGAATTGATAGAAGTCCCAACATGAAGGATCAGTTTATCGCCAATATCATGCCCGTATGTGTCATTGATTTTTTTAAACTTGTCTATGTCAATGATTATTATGGCAAACATCCTGCTGTATCTTTTAGAAATTGCAATAGTTAGCTCAATTCGGTCATTAAAAAGCAGCCTGTTGGGAAGCTTTGTCAGCGGGTCCCTGAATGCCATCAGCTTTATTTCTTCTTCAAGACGCTTTCGTAAGGATATATCTGTAAAAGTGCCTATCATCCTTAGAGGGTTCTTATTTTCATCCCATCTTATCACTTTGCCCCTATCAAGCGCCCACATATACGAGCCGTCTTTTTTGCGTATCCTGTATTCAGCAGTATAATAAGGAGTTTCAGACCTTACATGCCTGTTAATATTATCCATGACTTTAGAATAATCATCAGGATGTATCCTCTCTTTTATCTCAGAAAACTTGTTGCTGAATTCATATTCTTTAAAACCCAGGATTTCCTTAAGTTTTTTTGAATAAAATGCTTCATTTGTCTCAAAATTCCAGTCCCACACGCCATCTCCGCTACCTTCAAGAGCAAATTGCCATCTTTCTTCAAGCTCCCTTAATTTTTCTTCCTCCCTCTTTCTGTTGGTGATATCAACAGCAATGCTTCTAAAACCACTAAAATCTCCATTTTCATTATATATAGCAACCGAAGAAACAAGGATAGGAAATAAAGTACCGTCTTTTTTAATTGCGGTATATTCTGAACTCTCGGTCCTTCCAGCTTTTGACAGGAGCATTACTTTCTCTTTAGCTTTCTTATAATCTGCAGGCGTCAGTATCTGCCAGATTTCAAGACCGTCTTTTATATCATTTTCATTATAACCCAGTACTTCATAAAACGACTGGTTGGCAAATCTTATCCTGAACTCCCTGTCAGTCTCAATTACGATTTCGGGTAGCAGCTCCACAAGATCCCTGAACCTCTTCTCGCTTTTGAGAATATCAAGCTCATTTATTTTTAAATCCCTGAGCATTCGGTTTATACTTATTGCAAGCTTGGCGACTTCGTCCCTTCCCTTAAAAGGGATATTTTTATTAAGGTCTTTTGCCCTGCCTATCTCTTCAGCTTTTGCGCTCAAGCTCACAATCCGTGAAAGCACGAACTTCTCTATAATAAAGAAAATTGTAAGGCAGCTTATTATTGCAATCAGCACCAGCAAAATAAAAAATGAATAGACATTATTGCGGCCTTCAATATAAAGGCTTCGCGGGGAAGATATTTTAAGCAGAAGAGAAGGGTCTGAGTTTATGTCTTTTATAAGGGTAAAACCGTTTATCTCACCCTGGCTGATGTACTCAATATCATAACTGTTTCCACCAGAGAGACTTGATATTATATCCTGGAAACCAGTCTTTATTTTTTCGTCTTCGAGGTTATATAAATATATGGGGCTGCGCATCTCATTACTTATTGTTTCAACCATAGTACTGTCAATCTGCTGGCCCAGTATAAGAGTTCCGGCGGGTTCCCGGCTATCAGGTCCCGGCAGATAGACCGGTTTTGAAATAAAAATGAAGGGGGCGCCATTAATTGAAAATATCCCTGATACGCCTGAAGAATTACCCGGTTTTCCTGAAATATTGGTTCCCTCAAGCAAAGTTTTTTTAACATCGTCAGGAATTTCCACATTATGCTGTTTTGCGGAGTCAAAAAGAGTGGAGAACTTAAAAGAGCCGTCATTGTCTATCAGGGCAAGAAGGTCTATATCAAGCTTTTGAAGAGTATCATCGGATAGATTTTTAGCTGCATAATCATCATTGTTTTCATTAAGGAAATTATAAGCATCCTGTGAGAGTGCAAAGCTGATGGCTATCCTTTCAGCTGAAGTTATGTTCCTGTTGAGTATCTTGACAGACTGGATTATCTTGTCTGTCATACCTGACTTTTCAAGTTCGATATAATTAGTAAGGACAAAAAACCTGAGGTAAAAAAATACAGCTATAAGTATGCATCCAAAAATAGATGAAACTATAGCTAAAGTTTTTTTACTTACACCCATTATTTATTTCTTTATTTATTATAAAATATACATGCATAATTAAAAATAAATATTTATTATGAAATTATTAAACCTGGTAAAAATATTTGACGGCATTTTCCAAAAGGAACTTGCATGGGAAAATGACAGCACGGGCTTCCAGGCAGGCTGGCTGGACAGGGATATTGACACAATCCTTATAACTCTTGATATAACTGACAGCGCTGTAGAGGAAGCAATAACTGCAGGCGCGGGCCTGTTATTTTCCCATCACCCCCTTATTTTTGATCCGATAAAGGGCATTACATCAGATGACCCCGTAGGTTTTAAGCTTTTGCGGCTGATAGAAAACCATATATCTGTATATGTCGCCCACACAAACTATGATGCAATGGATGGAGGTTTAAACGACCTTTTGTTTAATAATATTGGACTTAAAAACCCTGAAGTGATTGAAGCTTTGCCCGCCGGCAATTGCGGTTTTGGAAGGCTCGGCAGTATTGAACCGCCTGAAAGGCTTGAAGATGTCCTTGCATTGTTAAAGGATAGAATAGGCTTAAAAAACCTGCTATGGATGGCAAGCCCTGGTAAAGGCCTGGACCATGATACGATAAGAAAAAGAAAAATCTCAAAGATAGCAGTCATTAACGGAAGCGCAAATTCCATGACAGAAAAGCTTGCATCAGCGTCACTTGATTGTGATCTTGTCGTAGCTGGAGAAATCAAATACTCAAACGCAATAAAAATTGCGCAAAGCGGTAAAATCATTGTTCTTGCGGGCCATGCAGAAACAGAAAAGCTTGCAATAGATGGAATTTATGACAGAATGAAAAAAAACAAAATACTTGCAAATATAAAAATTATAAAAAGCAAAACCGGCTATTTCCCCTGGAGGTATTATATTGAGTGAAAAAAGTCATGATTTACTAAACCTTGTTGCGCTTCAGTTATTAGAAAAAAATATCATGCGGAAGGCCGCTGAAATTGCAATCATGAGAAAAAATGAAAAGCTTAAAAAAAATGAGGAAGAATATGAAGAAATATCCTCAACTTATGAGTCAATGCAAAAGGACTATAGCAAAATAGAGCACGACAGGAAAAAGATAGAAGATTCCATTGCGTTAAACAGCGAAAAAATAAAAAAGAATGAGACCAAGCTCTTCAGCGGCACCATTACAAGCTCTAAGGAACTCGTAAATTTCCAGGATGAAATAAAGCAGTTCAAGCAGAATAATGATGACCTTGAAAGCAGGGAGCTTGAGCTGATGTTTGAAGCTGATAAATTAAAGCCAAAATTAGTCCAGATGGAAGGCAAGAAGCAGGAACTTGGTGCACAATTAAAAATAATAAAAGATGAAATAAATGAAAAAGCAAAAGTAACAGAGGAGAAACTGGGGTTACTTAAGAAAAAGAGGAAAGAGATTATCGCAAAACTGCCTTCAGAGATGGTTAAAAAATTTGATGAAGTAAAAGCCAAAAAGGGAGGCATCGCAGTTGCAGTAATGAAAAATAAAATATGCGATGCATGCAGGATGGAGATTTCTTCAGGTGAGGCTGATCAAATAAAGGATCCCTCAAAGCTATACAAGTGCCCGATTTGCGGGCGGATACTAATAATATATAATGATTCAATGGACAGTATTAAAGCTGAAATTGAATCTATATAAAAATATAAAATATCCAGGAGAAATGCATGGATTTGAATTTTGATTACCTGAAAATATATTTTGACGGCGGTTCCCGCGGTAATCCCGGACCTTCCGCAGCAGGCGCAGTGATATACGATAAGAATGATAATAAGGTGGATGAGCTGTCAAAATATATTGGTAACAATACCAATAACATGGCTGAGTACATTGCGCTGGATACGGTGCTTGAACTTATAAAGAAATTTAAGGTCAAATATAATATCAGGAGGATAATACTTTTTACAGACAGCAAGCTTCTTTACAGCCAGGTAAAGAGGATATGGAAAATAAATGATAAGAACATATTTGAGATCCACAAGAAGATCACCCATAAGCTCAAGGAGTATGAGCTTGTGGACTTAAGGCTTGTCCCTCGTGATGACAATAAAGAGGCGGATGCCCTCGTAAACCTTGCGCTGGATTTAAAACTCAAAGGATTTAATGGTTCAGGTTCACTTCTTGGAGAGAACGGGATAAATTTTGGCGCAATAGACGACTAAGTACCGGAGAACAGTAATCATTGGTTAGAGATAGTAAAGACATAAAGCTTGTGGCAATAGACCTTGACGGCACTCTATATAATACAAAATCCCAAATCAGCAAAAGAAATCTTGCTGCTTTAAGAAGGTGCCTTGACTATGGCATAAAAATTATCATTACCACTGCAAAAACAGTGTATACAGTAAGAAATCTTATAACAGAGCTTGGCCTTAAAGATCCGCAGGTTGCATCTGCAGGCGCAGCAATAATAAGCAGCGACCTTGAAGTAATTTATACAAGGAAAATACCTCTAAAGGCATATTCAAAAGCTATAAAGCTGGCCCGGCAGTATGAAGTCGGGGTATGCACCAGTTGCGTAAACGGCTTTGTATATATTGAAAATGACGATCCAAGTTTAAAGGATATATGGGAAAGCGGGGAGCGGCCAAAGAAAACTGATAGCCTTCTTGATAGAAATGTTGCAGGAAACGCCCTTCTATTGACTTTTGCTGTCCAGCCGGGAAATATCTTTAGCAAGGTTGCAATTGAAGCGCTCGGTCCAGAAATTAAATTAAGGAGGGCATGGGATCACTGGCTTACAGGCTGCAGCCTGTATGCCGGCAAAATGGGGGCTTTAAAGAAAATCCTTTCTTTTACTGGTATCCGCAGATCCAATGCGATGGCAATAGGCGACAGCGAGTCGGACCTCGGCATGATAAGTCTTGCAGGTTTTGGAGTTGCCATGGGCAACGCCTCAAAAGCGTTGAAAGATAGCGCTGATTATATAGTTAGCGATAACGATAATGATGGTGTGGCTGAAGCTATAGAATTGTTTGTTTTCAATGGCAGGTAATTTCCTGCCTCGGGTGGTTAACAGGTTGCTTTTTAAATAATTAACCTTATTATATTAACTGGAGTTAGTCGGGTGGCCGCCCGGGTTTAGCTTTTTAATGCGTCATGCTTTAAAAGGTATCCCCGGGAGGAAAGTCCGAGCTTTACAGGGCAGGATGCCGGGTAATGCCCGGCGGAGGCATGCATAAGCGTGTCTTTAGCGATAGTGCAACAGAAAATATACCGCCAGGGTTATTAATAAAATTATTAAACCTGGTAAGGGTGAAATGGCGAGTTAAGAGCTCACCGGCAGACTGGCAACAGGCTGGCCTGGAAAACCGCATCTAAAGCAAGGCCAAATAGGGAAGATATAGGGTGGCCCGCCTTTCTTCCGGGTAAGGCCGCTTGAGGCAAATGGTAACATTTGTCCTAGAGGGATGGTCACCGCCGGAGGTCGTTTGGATAAAATGGCAACCGGTACAGAACTCGGCTTATAGACTAACTCCAAACTGCTAAAACCAAGCTTTTAAAA
>CAYGYY010000060.1:0-12850 GCA_964354265.1 uncultured Actinomycetota bacterium | reverse complement strand
AAATGGAGCGGGAAACGGGATTCGAACCCGCGACCCTCAACTTGGAAGGCTGATGCTCTAGCCAACTGAGCTATTCCCGCCCGTAAGCACTTAAATGGTCGGGGTGAGAGGATTTGAACCTCCGACCTCCTGCTCCCAAAGCAGGCGCGCTAAGCCAAGCTACGCTACACCCCGTAAAAAAGCATTAAAGTCTTGTGCAGAGTAGTATATTACCATATATAAGAAATTTTTCAATAAAACAAATACAGCCAGTATTAGAAAAGAAATGCTTTGAGCCCTGTTTCTTTTTAAAAATAATATAATCCAGTACAAATATGGAACAATCTTAAATAATTACTGAGAAATAGTTTTAGAAGCTTTAATTCAGGAAAGCTTAGTTCCACATTCACCGCAAAACTTTGAGTCCGCAGGATTTTTTGCACCACACTTTGGGCATTTGTTCATCTCCAGCGATGCGCCGCAACTATTACAGAATTTACCCTGGCCCGCGGGTTTGCCGCACTCCGGACACTGCGTTTGTTTCCTTTCTATATCTCCGGTAAAAACCTGGGTTTGTGAAGCCTTTGTCTCGATATCCTCTAACAGTTTTTTACCACGTGCTGCAGCAATCTCGACATTTTCTCTCGGGGCATCATCCACACAAAGGCCGTCCTGCTCATTCCAGTCATTTTCACAAACCCAGAGCTTGCATTTAGGGCATCTGTGGAAATGACCTTTAGCCTCAGATTGTGCGGCTACAAATGCTGCATCATGCTCCTTCATCCATTCCGGAGACATCCCTTCAAATTTCTGGCTCAACAGATCTGAGCCTTCTTCAATATTTGAACCTATATTGTCCTGCCCAAAAATCGAAGCTCCTATTGAAAGCGCTCTTCCAAACCCGCCAAGAAGTTTGCCCTTTCCATATGTCTTTGAAGGAATAAACTGAGTCTTATACCCTTCACTACATAAGTCGCAGAAAAAGGTGAACTGAAAACCTGCTTCAGTACTGTTATCCTCATAATTATCAGTAAAAGATTGCAACGACATTGCTCCTCCTTGTTTGAGTTAAAATATTATTTTTTCTGCCATTTTAAAAAATTATCCCTGCAGTTTACATTAAATTCAAGTATATCCTTTATATCTTCCTTCCACATCTTTTTGTCTCTGTGGATCACTCTGCCTACAAATATATTCCTGAGCCATGATAATTCCGTTAACATGTTGACCGCATACCTGTATGAAATATTAGACTGAAGCCTTAGTTGTTCTTCTGTCTTATAAATAGGCTCCCTCCTGAAGTTTATTGCCAGCATGCATTTGTTGGCTTTCCTTAAAAAATCATCATAATACCTTGAAATCACAGGTGAAGCCATTGCCAATTCTTCACCGTTTTTTCTATAGCGTTCAAATTCCAGCCGGTCCATCATCCTGAAAACGTATGTAGCCCTGCCACCGGTCAGGAAGCCTGAGCTATCCTCTCCTGATTCATCATTATTAGTTTCAGAAGTCTTTTCCTCCACGAATTGTCCGGCAAAAATATGAAATTCTTTTTTGCTGTTTAAAATATACCCATCTGCTTGCAGATTTATATTATCCTCCGGGATTGCTATTGTCATTGCTTCCAATGCTATGGTGTTGGTAAAAAATTTTGAATCTTTATCTAAAATTGGAAATAGAAACCACAGGTAATACCCGGTAAGGTTACCAAAAAGCCCTTTTTTAATACCCACACAAGTTTTACATGAATCAGAGATCGACCCTAGAAAATTGTAATAGTCCCATACTTTCTGTGTGCTTAACTTTTTTTCGATAAGATTCCATAATTCTGGAGAAATCGAATCTACATTTGTTTTCTTTGCCGCCCTGCCATCTTTAAGAAGAACCGAGAGCTGCCTTATACTCTCCGGTTTTTCATTTACTGAAATTTCTTTTATTAATTCCTGGGTCTTTCTTATAAGAATATCATTAGCATTTTCCAGATCCCTTTTTAATGAGTCAAACTGGTATCCAAGCATCGAAAGTGTGAGGATGCCGGTATCTTCAAGTCTGATGATTATCTTATAATCTGCGCTTTCAATACTATCAATAAGGCCAAAAGGGAATCTTATAATCTGTGATGATTTAGGGACTATCACAATACCTGTTTCGTTTATCCTTATCAGGCACTCTCCGCTGACAATAGAGTCCCCTTTGCTGTCTTTTTCTTCAAATTCACCTTCAACATAAGATCTTATTATCTTTTCACTCATCATGAGGTCTTTTATCATGATATCATTCCTCAGGAAGAAGAAATTTTTTAAAAAGTCCTCATACTCATATCCTATTTCAAAAAGTTTCAAATACTGTTTCCCTGAAATATAAAGAAATAGCCTGTATTCTGAACCTTTCGCAAAGTCAATGTCCCTGTATGGGATTGAAAGCGTTATAAAACCGCTAGCCATAAAAATCATCATTTCTTTGTAAAGCTCTACATTTCCTTCATATTTTGTTATATCTTTGGCATTTGTTTCAGAATTATCCTGGAAAGGTTCGCTTGAAATAGAAAAACTCAAAGTATATTTGAAAAGCATTCCCTGGTTAGAACCGGTATTATTTTCATTCATTTTGTCACCTGCGTCATATTTGCAACAGCACTATTTATAGTATTTTATAACCTAAGTATTTTCATTTAAATAAGCATTTAAAAAGTAAAGGAGCTTAAACAGGGCTTTGCCCCTGTGGCTCAGCATGTTTTTTTCGTCTGAAGAAATCTCAGCCATTGTCATTTCAGACCCTTCCGGCAGGAAAACAGGGTCATAACCAAAACCGCCATTTCCCTTTTCAGTAAAACCGATCTTTCCCTCGCATATGCCTTCCGAAATGTTAAGTACCCCTTTAAAGGGATCCCACAATACCATTTCGCATATGAACCTGGCGGTCCTTACACTGGTATCGGTATATATCCTCATTTCTTCAATGAGCTTCTTGCGGTTGTCATAATCTGATGCGTCCGGCCCTGCATATCTTGATGATATGACGCCAGGTCTTCCATCGAGCGCATCAACCGCAAGCCCCGAATCATCGGCAAGAGATGCGGTGCCGGTAAACTCTGCAACAGTTTTTGCTTTAAGCAGGGCATTTTCAATAAAACCGTCGCTTCCTTCTTCTATATCAGGAAATGATTCTATGTCTTCAAACGTAATTAAATTTATCCTCTTAAGTAGATCCCGAGTTGCGCAAGCTGTAAAAAAATCCTTTATTTCTTTTATTTTACCTTTATTTTTTGAAGCAATTAGAATTTTCATATTAAACAGGTTTTTCAAACCCAGACGAAAAATTTTTGTTTTCTGTTATAAAAATTTTTATTTTTTTTCCAGAAAGACTTTCTTTTCAAGGTCTATTATTTCCTTTATTGCCTGCGCCGAAAGTTCCAGCATTCCATCAAATTCCTTTCTAGAGAATGTCCTGCCCTCTGCGCTTGACTGGATTTCAATAAAATTTTCCTGGCTGTCCATAACAACATTCATATCTACTTGCGCCGCACTGTCTTCAGAAAAACAGAGATCTACCATAAGTTCATTATCTATCATCCCTACGCTTATGGCTCCTAAAAAACTTTTAATAGGCATTGCATCAAGAAGCTTATTGCTTATCATGTAATTAAAACAGTCATATAGTGCTATGAAACTTCCATTTATTGCTGCAGTCCTGGTGCCTCCGTCTGCTTCAATAACGTCGCAGTCTATCCAGACTGTCCGTTCACCTAACTTTCCCAGGTCTATAACAGCCCTGAGGGATCTTCCAATAAGGCGCTGTATCTCATGAAATCTGCCGCTGATCTTTCCTGCGACCTGTGGTCTTATTATTCTTTGAGGAGCAGAACGGGGCAGCATATCATATTCCGCAGTGATCCAGCCAGACCCTTTGCCTTTCAAAAAAGGGGGTACTTTTTCTTCTATTGTTGCAGTACATACAAGCCTTGTTTTGCCCATCTCGATAAATACAGAACCCTCTGCATGAGATATATATTTCCGGGTTATTTTTATCTGCCTTATCTCCTCAGGCTTTCTTCCGTCTGCCCTGAATTTAAGCGCCTCTTTTTTTATGTTCATCAACTACCTCGCGGTTATCTTATTTTTATTATTGTCATATTAATATTGTCTTTATTATCAAATTCCTTATTGTTGTAGCTATAATCCTGTTTTTGATATTATTCCATTTATTTTTGCGATTACCTATCAGCATTATCACATATCCAGTTTTACTTTTATTACTTCTTTTATCTCTCCACCAAGAAACAGCCTGCCGACTTCAAGGAATTGGCTTTTATCTCCAGTTTCATAAAATTTATTACTGTTAACTCCACCTTTAGAGTCCCCAGGGCCAATGCTGGTTTTGATTCGCCCGCTTGATAACCCAAGGCGGTTAAGTGTAGATTTCACATCTTTTGCAGTTTCAACTGCAGAGCTTATTACTTTGAACCTTTTTTTACTCAAGGACCTTATGCGTTTTTCTATTAAAGGAAAATGGGTGCATCCCAGTATAAGCACGTCTATAGCCGCATCCATAAGAGGTTCGAGATACCCATTGATAGCATCATCGAGTTGCTTCCCTGCAAGTAGGCCTGCTTCTATGAATTCCACGAGCCTTGGAGCAGCATATGGAAAAAGCTTGATTTCAGGGTCCAGCCTTTTTATTGCGAATTCATAAGCCCGGCTTTCAACAGTACCTTGAGTAGCAATCAAGCCCACCTTTTTATTCAAAGTATTATGTGCTGCAGTTCTTGCGCCCGGTTCAATGACTCCTATGATAGGAATACTGTATTTTTTCTTAAGCCCATCAAGGGCTGCGGCAGTAGAAGTGTTACAGGCAATAACAATCATTTTAACATCGCTGTCTGCAAGGAAATCCGCAATCTTAAAGACAAAATGCCTGACTTCGGTCAGATTACGCGGGCCATAGGGAAACCTTGCAGTATCGCCAAAATAAATAATATTCTCACCGGGCAGCATTTTGACTATTTCCCTAAAAACTGTAAGTCCGCCTACGCCGGAATCAAATACCCCTATAGACCTTTCGTCCAAAACAAGAACCCTTTAAAAAGATTTTTACAATAAATAATGAATTTATAATTATAATCAATTAGCACTAAAAATATAAGTAAAAAAATACTCTCTTTAATTTTGATACTATTAATACGCTTTCTTTCAATGTATCGTCTTTTCTGGTAGAATTTAAACTAATGTATGAAACAAATGTATAATAACAACGAAAAAACTGAAGCGCGGGAACGTATAATAAAAGCAGTTCTTGATATTATTGGCCGCACAGGCACAATAAAAGTAACAGTCAGGGAAATTGCAAAAATAGCAAATGTAAACCTTGCAGCAGTCAATTATTATTTCAGGTCTACAGATAACCTGTTAAAAGAGGTTGAGAAATATTTTTCAGATAAAGTCTATGAGGTAAACCTTATCCTTGCAGACAATGAAAAACAGCCTTTGGACATACTTAGGGAATGGACCAACCAATTAATGCTCCTGCTTGTAGAAAACCCGGGCATTCTCTGGATAATAGCAAATAAGATCGTAAAAAAAGATAGCCCCGGCATTTTAATAGAAAAGTTTATCGATGAGAACCTTGGCCTTATACGCAGGAGGGTATCGCAAATAACAGGTTCGAAAGATGATGCGCTTCTTACCTTTAAAGCTACCCAGATTATGAGCGGTATCACATTCCCTGTGATTATGTATAACGGTTTTGGAAAAAATTTCGGGCAGGACTTTAGCAAACCTGATGTAATCAAAATGTATACAGAATTTCTTATAAGAGAAATAATCTCATAAGATTTCAAAAATAATACCCTCAATTCTCTATGTGAAACATGCCAGCCATGATTTATCATCCCAAAAATTTATTCATAATATATGCTGTCAATATATATTTGACAAATACGCTTTTGTGATATATATTACAATAGTTTAAAACATTTGTTTTAATCATAAAATTAATACAAATGTTTGACTATCATTGAATTATTATTTTATAAATAAGAGAAGGTATATATAAAAATTTATAGAGTGAAAAAATAATATATATTTATTAAAAAAATAGACAAATGTTTACAGAAAACAACAAATCCGGTGAAAATATGATTAAAAATGAAATAGTACTCAAGAACAGCATAAGAACAACCAATAATAGTTTTGGGGGAATAACTGAACGTGACCAGCGCATGGCGCTGGTTGATGCATATTCCCTGCATGGCAAAAAAACATTAATAACAGGCGCAGCATCAGGCATCGGCCGGGCCATTAGCATTAGATTTGCCGAAGCAGGTTCAAACCTAATGCTCATTGATAAAGATGAAAAAGGATTGCAGGATTTATCAACTGAGCTTGAACAATATGATATTCAAAAACAGGACTATAGTTTTGACCTTTCATATAAGGATAATATAGACAGTTTCTGGAAAAACCTGGATGAGAGCGTGCCTGACATTTTGATAAATAATGCAGGCATATACCCTTTCATGGATTATATGAAAGTAGACAGGGATTTTTATGAAAAGACGCTCGAAGTAAACCTGAGTTCTGTATTCTGGATGTGCCAGAACTTCATCAGGCAAAGAGCGAATTCTGGAGGTGTAATAGTCAATACTTCATCAATAGAAGCCGTAACCCCATTTAAAGAGGACCTTGCGCATTACAGCATAAGTAAAGCAGGTGTAATTGCCCTTACAAAATCGCTGGCAAGGGATTATGGAAGGAAAGGCTTCAGGGTAAATGCTATCCTGCCAGGCGCCATCAGGACGCCAGGTACTGAAAACCTCATCAGAAAAGCATTGAGAGGGCTTCAGCTAAAGCTTATAAAAACTGCAATTGACTTTAACAGTAGGCTCACGCTTGGAAGATGGGGAAAACCTGATGAGGTTGCAAAAGTTGTTCTCTTTCTCTCATGTGATTTGTCAAGCTATGTCCAGGGTACTGTAATACCAGTTGACGGGGGTTTTTTGTCTTCTTAGCTTTAAACCAATCCTTTAATTGTTATGCTCATCATTTTTTATTTTCCAGGTTCAAACTATTTCTATTTACCCGTCTACCGCAGATGGGTACCCAAACCGGCTCTTCACGATAATCTGTAATTTTTAACTTTTGAATATATAAAAGATAAAAAAAGTTGTAATTAAAGAGGAAGAGGTTTAACATATCATGACTTTAATAAGACGTAAGGAAATTAAATAAAATAATTATGGAAATCAGGAATATAGCAATAATTGCACATGTTGACCATGGAAAGACAACTCTTGTAGACTCTTTGCTTCGTCAATCAAAGACAAAACTTAATAAAGACGTTGCATTATCAGAATGCATAATGGACAGCAATGATATTGAAAGGGAGCGGGGTATTACTATTTTCTCTAAAAATGCTTCTGTGGTATGGCGCGGAATAAAAATAAATATTATAGATACCCCAGGACATGCAGATTTTGGTGGAGAGGTGGAAAGAGTATTAAAGATGGCCGAGGGCTCCCTGCTTCTTGTGGATGCGCAGGAAGGACCTATGCCACAAACACGCTTTGTGTTAAAAAAAGCTCTGGAACTTAAACATAAAATAATAGTTGTGATTAATAAGATAGATAAGCCTAATGCCAACATAAACAAAGCTTTAAATGATACTTTTGACCTTTTTATAGATCTGGGAGCTGACGAAATCACTGCTGATTTCCCGGTTGTCTATACTTCATCTAAAATGGGGAAATCAGGTCTTCATCCTGAGTTAAACAGGATGAATGATATAGCTCCTCTTTTTGACGAAATAATCAGTTATATACCTGCGCCTGCCGGGGATACTGAAAAACCTCTCCAGATGCTTATAACATCAATTAACTGGGACAATTATAAAGGCCGTGTTGCAACTGGAAAAATATATAATGGAAAAATCCGGTTAGGGCAGGAAGTCATGCTGATAAACCGGGAAGGCTGCATGAAAAGATATCGCCTAAGTTCATTAATGACCTTCCAGGGGCTTGCACAGAATGAATTAGATGAAGCGGAGACAGGTTCAATTGTAAGTATTGCAGGAATCCCTGATATTATGATCGGCGAGACAGTTGCCGACATTGAAAATCCAGTAGCATTGCCATTGATAAAGATTGAAGAGCCTACAGTAAAAATGACTTTTTCTGTCAATACATCTCCATTTGCAGGCAAGGAAGGACAATTTACAACTTCAAGACAGATCAGGGAAAGACTATATAAAGAACTTGAGAATGATGTGGCCATGAAAATAGAGGAAGGCACCACTGGAGGCTGGACAGTATCCGGCAGGGGCGAGCTCCATCTTGCTATTTTTATAGAGAGACTCAGGCGTGAAGGATTCGAGTTGCAGGTTACGCAACCGCAGGTAATCATAAAGGTTATAGAGGGAATAAAACACATACCTTATGAAGAAGTATTTATTGAAGTGCCGGAAGAATATTCGGGAGCTGTCATACAAAAGCTTGGAAGCCGTTATGGAATTATGAAAAAAATGGAACTAAAAGAGGGTATCGCTTATCTTGAATTTATTATACCTATCCGCGGACTTTTCGGTTACAGGCGGGAGTTCATGACAGATACAAGGGGCCTTGGAATAATGAACAGCCTTTTCTATGAATACCTTCAAGAAAAAGGTGAATGGAAAGAACGTGAAAGAGGTTCACTGGTGGCTTATGAGACGGGTATCACAAGATTATATGGGTTGACCAATGTACAAGACAGGGGTGACTTATTTTATGGTCCAGGTATAAATGTTTATAAGGGACAGGTAGTGGGCCAAAACTCCAGGCAGGAAGACATTTGGGTAAATGTTTGCAAGGAGAAGCAGCTTTCAAATATGCGCTCCAAGGGCGAAGGCAGCATGGAACATTTTAATGTCCCAAGGACTATTGGTCTTGACGACGCCCTTGAATATATCGATGAAACTGAACTTGTAGAAGTCACGCCACAATCGGTACGTATCAGGAAAATAGCTTTATCGGAACTTGAAGCAAAGCGGAACAAGAAAATATTGACCTGATTTTAATTCCCTCAAAAAATGGTTTGCAATTTCGTCCGCAGCACTTTGGTGATAAAAAATATACTTAAAGCCTGATGGATAAATGCTGGTTTTTTAATGACTTCAAGATTTTTCTTCTATGTTTTGCAAGCTCAAGTTGCTCAGAAGGCAGGTTTTTTAGCCTGAATTTACAATCCTTTGGTTGGGATGATTTAAAGAAGATATTTTCTACATCTCTTGAACCCAGCCTTTTAGGATTTAATGCAGCCAACAGCAGAAATACAGATTTTTCAACTTCCAATGTGGAATATCCTGAACAATCTGCTGATTTGCTATAATACTTTTGAATAAATGTTATAATCCTTAAAATAGTGTCCATTTCGCGGGAGGGCAGGAAACCCCCTTTCCTGTAAGCATTACCGGTATCGTCATCCATAGATGGCATTATTATTGTGTTGTCAATTCTCGAGAGGAAATCAGGACCTTTTGCCTGCTTATAGAAAAATTTTTGCGCTTTTTTCTTAATATCTTCCTCCCAGAGATTATGGAATTCTTTTTTAGAAAAAACTGCCCTGAACCTTCTTGACACTTTCGTGGAATTATTATCCCTGATATTGCTTATGACAAATATAAAAACACAGTTAAAAAGATCCCTGTCTTCTGAAAGATATGAGAGCTTTCCATCATAAATGGGCACCAGCAGTTTTTGAAACAATGGAAAATTTAACTTGCTGTCACATTCGTCCATAAGTATAAAGGGAAATTTATTATTTTGACTGCATTCCATTACAAATGATTTTATATCCAGTAAAAACGCCTGAAGCTCAGACGTACTGTCAATATTTGTCAAGTTGTATTCTTTAAGCTTAAAATCAACTTTCAGGATATTTGCAAGACTCCTGGCAAGAAAAGATTTACCCGTACCCGGTTTAGCTACAAGCAGGATATTATATGGCCGCACCATACTATTCCTGGTCTTTACAAAGTAATTATGAAGCGCTGCCACGCTTCTCCTGATACTATGGCGAAGCAGGACATCGTCCGTAGCAAAATCAGATAAACCGACTTTAAAATCGTTTAAAGAAATCTCATCTGTTTTTCGCAGGAAATTAAGAATTGCCCTGAACCTGTATCTTTTGATCAAACCATAGAGTATAAGCGTACATATAATGGATATTGTAAATATTGCAATCAGTGAAAAAAAGACAGGACTTATAGCTCTTGAATCAGGTATCTGTGATATATTCTTCTTGAATAAATAATAGGTCAAAACAGATATCCGGTTAAGCAGGCTGTTGATTATCCTGTATCTTATTAATACAGACATCACCAGCAATATACCTGCAACAAGATCAGTGAACAGGAAGTAATTTATAACTCTGCTTGCGCCCTTTAATCTTCCAAGTAATCCGCTATTATAATTTTTTTTCATCACTGGTTTCTAATAGCCCTCTTAATATCAATTGACTCTGCAATCAGGATTATGCCACGAAATATTAAGAAAAGGCCTGTAAGCAGCAGGAGTAATTCCGGTTTATAAAACTCCATTGAGAAAAAAACGAAAATACCAAGAATAATTCCGAGGATTCCGCCTGTTATAACCAGCGGGCTTTTTCTATCCTGTTGTCTTGTCATAGATGTCAGGCTGGTCAGAAGAAGCCATGCGCCCAGAAAATACACTAAAAATATAGAAGTGTTTATCGGCCAGAAAAAGACAAGAAGACCGATTCCAATCACAAGGACACCCTGGATTAAAAGCACATACCACTGCTTATCTTTTTTGATTACCATCAAACCCCTTATAATACTGATGGCGCCAAAAACGCAGGCAATTGCCCCGAAAACGATTATCAGTCTTTCCAGGACTATAACCGGACTAAACAATAGAACGATCCCAAATGCCAGCACAGGTATGGCTGCAATAAGGACAAGCCACCAGACATCCTGGTGTTTAAAACCGGTAATGCCATATTTTTTCTCAATACTTTCTTCAATTCTATCCATTTAAATATTTCCCCCGATACACAAGGTCTGGAATAAAAAAACTACTATATTTTCACCCTCCGGATATTTACTTTTTAACCGGTGATTTATCAGCCCTGGAAGATTCCTGTACGCTGAAAGGGTTAACTTTATACCTTATCCATTCATATATAATTATTGAAATACCGCCCAAACCAAAAAGTATCCCGATCAGCTGAGAGACCTGGCCTATTACCGGAATTGCATAAAGAGTCTCGAGTATTATAAAACCTATAAAAAATGCAAGCACTTTAACGCCATACTTAGTTGGGTCCATTTTTGATTTTGACAGTATCAATCCACCGATAAGATAAGAAAGAAAGATTGTACTTATAAAAATCAATATCAAATATATAAAGCCTATAATCCCTGCTGTTGCGAATAAAATAATACTAAAAGCAGATCCAATAATAGTAAACAACAGTACCAGGCTTATCGCCCAGATAATTATCATTCCTATTGGAACTCCAAATAAAGTTATTGCTCCGCCTGCTACGCATTTTCCAAGAGATGATTTCATCCTTTCATTAAACCTTCTAAAAAGAGCTGGAATTAAAAATATCAGCACTATCCCAAAAATAAACATTCCAATAAAATATAAACTCTTGAATATTATAAAGATTGCAGTAAAAATCCCTCTGAAAAATCCGGCAATAGCGCCCCAGAATGACTGGCCTTCTTCCTCCGGCTCATTTGCCGCAACTGTTATAAGCGTTTGCCTGGCAGAATCGGTAACTATCGGATCAAGACTTGCGGCATAATTTATTAAATTTTTGTCAATACCAGTCGCGCTGATAAGCTTCGATGCTGAGGCCTGTGCCTGAGACTGGGTTGTTACCTTTTCATTAAATATTATATTGCCTTTTATTTCCGCGCCTTCAGAAATTCCAGCTTTTTTGCCGGAGGAATAAATAAGGTCTCCGCCTATGACAGCTGTATTCCTGATATTTAACGAAGCTGCATTTTTGATTTCAACATTGCCTTTTATCTCACCAAGTATCTCTATGGAGCCACCGGTTGCAATCAGATTTCCTTCAACTTCTCCAAGCACATTAAGGCTTCCCCCGGCTATTATAAGATCTCCCATCACAATGCAATTAGTATCAACTATTACAACGCCACCGGCTACCATTACATCTCCATTTACCTGCCCGTTTAATGTCACTACTCCACCTGCTATCCTTACATCGCCTGATACTGTTCCGCCAACAAAACCAAAGGCTCCAATAGCAGTTAGGTCATCTGAAATATTACCATTCAAATTAAATCTTCCGCCCACTACATAAAGATCACCATTTATGTTGCTTCTTACACTTACTGACCCGCCCCATAAATAGAGGTTGCCATCGATGTTTTCCTTGACAATTACTGTCCGGCCGCCATCAAGCGTAAAGGCAAAGAGCGGAGCAGTAAACATGAACAGTGATATGGCCAGAATAAAGAAAAACAATATTGCTTTTTTCATATTTTCACTATCCTTCTATTTTTATAATAATGATTTAAAGCCACCTTTTTTCCAGGGTTATAAATATCTGGCATCTCAGCATGATTTCATAACAGCCGATTTGTTTATGTGTTTGATAAAAATAAAAGCCAAATGTAAAAACATTTGGCTTTTATTCTATAAGAATTTTTTATTCAGTTGGTTCGGCTTCCAGAACATCGCTCGCTTCAATAGCGTCAGAAAGAGCTCTGAGATCCATCCCCAGCTTAACAAGAGATTCGGGAGTAATGAAAGTCTGCGCAAGTAGGGTGCCCCCTGCCTTGAGTCCTTCATCCTTGAATTTCTTGAGCCACAGATGCTCTATTAAAATCATTGCCCCGGCTG
>CAYGYY010000059.1:0-12979 GCA_964354265.1 uncultured Actinomycetota bacterium | reverse complement strand
TCTTATTATTTTCATTATTACATTAATATAAAACAAGTATTAAGATGGCTCCCCGGGTAGGATTCGAACCTACAACATTTCGGTTAACAGCCGAACGCTCTACCATTGAGCTACCGAGGAACGAAGAAAGCCGTAATGTGTAATTATATTATATAGAATCTTAATTTCAAGCAAAATCAGGCATATAAAACATAGATTTAAGAAACCATACCTGGAATTAAATAAAGTTTTAATAATCAGGCAAGTCTTACTTAAGATTCAAGGAAATCCCTTAGTGCGCCGCTCCTGTTGGGATGCCGAAGTTTACTGAGCGTTTTTGATTCTATCTGCCTTATTCTCTCTCTGGTTACACCAAATTCCCTGCCGACTTCTTCAAGAGTTCTTGGATGCCCATCCTGTAAACCGAACCGGAGCTGTATTACTTTTCTTTCACGCTCATTTAATGTATTTAAGACTTCATTTAACTGCTCTTGCAGCATTGTAAATGAAGCAGCGTCTGATGGAGCTTCCACTTCGGAATCCTCAATAAAATCTCCAAGGTGGCTGTCCTCTTCCTCACCAATCGGTGTCTCAAGTGATACCGGCTCCTGGGATATCTTCATTATCTCCCTGACCTTATCAGGGGTAAACTCCATATACTGGGCTATTTCCTCAGCGCTTGGTTCCCTGCCAAATTTCTGGAGAAGCTGTCTCTGTACCCTTATGAGTTTATTTATTGTTTCAACCATATGCACAGGAATCCTTATAGTCCTTGCCTGGTCTGCAATAGCCCTGGTTATCGCCTGCCTTATCCACCAGGTAGCGTATGTGGAAAACTTATATCCCTTCTTATAATCAAATTTTTCAACAGCCCTTATAAGCCCAAGGTTACCTTCCTGTATTAGATCCAAAAATAGCATCCCCCTGCCAACATATTTCTTTGCAATCGAAACGACCAATCTTAAGTTTGCCTCAACAAGCCTGCTTTTTGCAGTCATATCGCCTTTTTCAATCCTTTTTGCAAGCTGGACTTCCTCCGCAGCTGTAAGCAACCTTACCTTGCCTATCTCTTTAAGATACATCCTCACAGGGTCATTGGTTGGGGATTTAACAGAAAAATCCAGTTTCTTTTTCAGGATGTCCTCATCCTTTTTCTGCTTTATTACGCTGTCTATGTCGTCATCCTCTTCGTTTACGACTTCGATGCCCAGATTTTGGATAACATCATAAATATTCTCTATCTGTTCAGCTGTAAGGTTCTGGTTTGAAAGGGTCTCATTTATCTCTTCAGTAGTGAGCACACCCTCTTCCTTACCTTTGCTTATAAGATCCTTGACTTCTTCAAGCCTGAATTCGGACATTCTTTTCATTTTGATATCACCTGTTTATATAAAAAATAAAATTTTGTTTTAAAACCATTTATTTTATTAAATTTATTAATAACTGAGTTTTACTTAAAAAACAATTGAACTACACTGATTACATGAAAGTCGATAATTATCACGATTAAAAACAACAATACGGAAAAGATATTTTACACCATTTTTTTTAAAATTCAATCAAACAATGTAATAAAAACTGCATGCAAATAACAGGAATTAAAATAACAGGCATAGCAAAAAATAATAAAAACTATAATAAGTATTTTCTTTTTTCAGCCTCTAATTCTAAAAGGTTCAATGTAAGTTCCTTTATCCTTTTCTCTATTTTTTCCTTCTTCAATATATATTCTTTTGAGCCTTCAGGATTACTGAGGTTATTGCCTAATTCCCTAAATTTCTTATTATAGTTCTCGATTTTTTTCAGCTGTTGCCTTATTTCTTCAGACCTGTCTGCCAGAAATATCCTTTTTAAGTTATACAGTACTTCTTTGCATGCCAGATTGTAGTCTGAGTAATTTAAAGAACTGAACAGGACCAGATTATACAATTTCTTTAACTGCTCGCCTTCAAGCTTATTTGACGAAATTTCAAGTGGAAAGTTTATGAGAGACCCCTGGATGTCCTTTTCTTTAAAGATTTCCCTTACAATCTCATAGAGTCTTTTTGTATCTTCATACCTGAAATATTCCGGACCTATGCCAAGCAGTTCATAAAATTTTTCCCCTAAACCGTTTATAAGTATTTTTAAAGCTTCTATTTCCAGGTTCCTTACAGGCGACAGTTCATGTTCCCTGTCCTGCATGCCTCCTTTTTGCGCTCTCCCTGGAATTATGCCCTGTGTTTTGCCTGCTAAACCTTCAATGTTCCTGATATTGCTGCCTGCTGCGCCAGTTGCGTCGCGATTATAGTAGGCATCCGTTGGAATAGTCCTGATTTTTTTTAAAAGCTGTTCGATAAGCAGCGCTTCACGAAGGTTCAATTTCTCAGATATCTTTTTAATGCATTCTTCCTGCACAATCTTGGAAGAAAGTGTTGCAATAAAACCTACAAGCTCGTCTGTTGCCCTTAGCTTGTCGCCAAGGTTTTCTATCTTGTATTTCTTAAGAATTATCCCGATTGTAAAATCAATAATACTTAATGAGTTTTTAACAGCTGACAGGAGGGCTTCTTTTCCCTTTTTTATAACATAATCTGCTGGATCATATCCTTCCTCCAGGACAGCAACCTTCATGTCGATATTGCCTTCTATATAAAGGTCGAGCTTCTCATTGTAGTCTTTAAGCCTGTCTATACCTTTAAGCGATGCGCTGACGCCTGCTCTGTCGCTGTCAAATACAAGCACAACATTTTTTGTAAACCTTCCAATTATTTCCACCTGTTCAGAGGTTAAGGCTGTTCCAAGGCTTGCAACTGCATTTTTTATCCCCGCCTGGTGAAGAGCCATTACATCTGTATAACCCTCAACAATTAATACCTGGTCACTTTCCACTATGCTGTTTTTTGCATCACACAATCCATAAATATTCCTGCTCTTGGAATATATCCGTGTCTCAGGGGTATTTATATATTTCGCTGACTGGGAAGAATTCGCAGTTTTTTTAGCTGTTTTGCCGTTTTGTGATAGAATCCTTCCTCCAAAACCAACGGTTTTTCCGACAAGGTCCCTTATGGGAAACATTATCCTGCCCCTGAACCTGTCATAGACATCAGAAGCCCCTCTGGGGCTCTGGATAGCAAGACCGCAATCTACAATCTCTTTCGGCTTGAATCCCCGCTTTTTTGCAAAATTTGAAAAATTATCCCAGCTGTCGACACTAAAGCCGACTTCAAACTTTGCCAGAGTCTCTTTCTCAAAACCCCTTTCTGAAAGGTATTTCATTGCATCATCTGCGGTTTTACTGTTGAGCAGGACATATGCATAATATTTCCTGGCAAGATCATTAAGTTCTACAAGCCTGCTTCTTTTCTCTGTAATCTCAGGGGTTTCAGTACGAAGATATTGAAGATTATAATTGACTTTTTTTGCAAGAAACTCTGCAGCCTCAATAAAATCAAGGTTCTCGACTTTCATGATGAAACTTATGATATCTCCACCTTCACCACAGCCAAAACAATGATATAACTGCTTTCCAGGATCGACAGAAAAAGAGGGTGTCTTTTCCTTGTGAAAAGGGCACAGCCCGGTATAGTTTTTACCGGTTCTTTTTAGATTTATATATCCTGAAATGATGCTCTGGATATCAGCGCGGGTTTTTAGTTCCTCTATTTCGCCTTCTCTTAAGCTTTTAGCCATAACATGTATATTATACTATAAAAAAATAATAATACTGGCGTTGCCCGGTAAATGGTTTAAATAAAGACACTGCTGGATAAAGGAAAAACCGGGCAAATATATAGTTAAGTATTATGCTAGAGGCTTTTTACTTATCCCTGAATACTTCTCCAGTTTCATCCTTGATCGCAGCCTGTGCTGCAGCCAGCCGTGCAATAGGAACCCTGTAGGGTGAGCAGCTTACATAGTTAAATGCATTTCTGTGGCAGAATTCAACTGATGCAGGATCCCCACCATGCTCACCGCATATTCCTATCTTCAAATCCTTACGGGTTGCCCTTCCCCTGACAACAGCCATCTTTATAAGCTCTCCGACACCTGTCTGGTCAAGAGTCGCAAAAGGATCTTTTTCAAGTATTCCTTTTTCAATATAATAAGGCAGGAATTTTCCGGAATCATCCCTTGAAAATGCAAAAGTCAGCTGGGTAAGGTCGTTTGTACCAAAGCTGAAGAATTCTGCTTCACTGGCAATCTCATCTGCAGTGATGCATGCCCTGGGGACTTCAATCATTGTGCCGACTTTGTAATCAAGCTTTACCTTGCTGGATTCCATGAGTTCATCAGCAATTGCCACTATCTGCTGCTTGAGTAGTTTTACCTCATTAAGTATACCTACAACTGGTATCATTATCTCCGGTTTTACGACCACGCCTTTTTTGGTAAGCTCTATAGCCGCTTCTATAATGGCCCTTGCCTGCATCTCAAGTATCTCAGGATATGTTATAGGCAGCCTGCACCCCCTGTGTCCCATCATCGGGTTAATTTCATGAAGGGATGTAACAGTTGCCTTAAGGTCTTCAAATTCTATGCCAAGCTCTTTTGCAATTTCTGCAATATCTTCATCTTCTGAAGGCAGGAATTCATGAAGAGGCGGGTCAAGTAGTCTTATTGTAACAGGAAGACCCTCCATTACCTGGAAAATCTCTATGAAGTCCCGTTTCTGATAAGGAAGTAATGTCATAAGAGCTTCTCTTCTTGCCTTCTCGTCCTGCGCTACTATCATCTTCCTTACTGCTTTTATCCTTGAAGCTTCAAAGAACATATGTTCCGTCCTGCAGAGCCCTATGCCTTCAGCACCAAAGTTTCTTGCTACTTCAGAATCTTTCGGCGTATCCGCATTCGTTCTTACACCTATTTTCCTGTAACTGTCGACCCATTCCATGAATAGCCCGAAATTGCCGGACAGTTCAGGATCCACAGTCGCGATCTGGCCCTGGAACACTTCACCTGTACCGCCATCAAGGGTTATCCAGTCATTACGGTTTATCCTTACGTCACCCACTGTAAAATAATTCTTTTTCTCAAATACTTTCAGCGCCTCGGCTCCTGCAACACAGCATTTACCCATTCCCCTGGCAACAACCGCCGCATGCGATGTCATACCGCCACGCGCTGTAAGGATTCCCTGGGCAGTTGCCATTCCTTCAATATCTTCCGGTGAAGTCTCAGTTCTTACAAGTATAACCCTGTTTCCCTTTTTAACCTCTTCAACAGCATCCACTGCATGGAATACCACCCTGCCAACAGCTGCGCCTGGTGATGCAGGCAATCCTTTTGCAATTACCTTTGTCTTAGCCTTTGCTTTAGGGTCAAGCTGTTTGTGGAGCAACTGGTCAAGCTGTGATGGTTCGACTCTTAAAACTGCAGTCTTTTTGTCAATAAGGCCCTCATTTACCATATCAACAGCAGCCTGGATGGCTGAAGCAGCAGTTCTTTTACCTGTCCTGGTCTGCAGCATGAAAAGTTTACCTTCCTGGAATGTGAACTCCAGGTCCTGCATGTCTTTATAGTGCTTTTCAAGTGTCTGGAAAATATCCATAAGCTGTTCATATATATTTGGCATATCATTTTTAAGGTTGTCTATAGTCCGGGGAGTCCTTATCCCTGCAACGACATCTTCACCCTGGGCATTTATCAGGTATTCGCCATAAGGCAGGTTCTCACCTGTGGAAGGATTCCTGGTAAACGCAACACCTGTTCCCGAACTGTTTCCCATATTTCCAAAAACCATAGTCTGGATATTTACAGCAGTCCCAAGATTATGGGGTATGTCGTTAAGCCTCCTGTAGGATATAGCCCTGTTGTTGTTCCATGAATCAAAAACGGCATTTATGGACATTTTAAGCTGTTCCTTTGCATCCTGTGGAAAGGATGTGCCCCTGGCTTTATTTACTATTTTTTTATAATCATTTACAAGTTCTTTAAGGTCAGATGCCGACAGGTCAGTATCTACAGCTGCACCCTTTTCGGTCTTTTTTGCCTGGAGGGCATGCTCGAAATTTTCATGCTCAACACCCATGACAACGTCACCGAACATCTGGATGAACCTCCTGTACGCATCCCACGCGAACCGTTCATTCCCGGTTTTTTTGATAAGCGCCTGGACAGTGCTATCGTTTAATCCGAGATTTAATACTGTATCCATCATCCCGGGCATTGATACTGCAGCTCCGGACCTTACGGATACAAGCAACGGGTCCTTGTCATCGTTGAATTGCATCCCCATCTTTTTTTCCAGCTTTGAAAGGTTTTCAAGCACCTGGTCCCACAGACCCTCCGGCCATTTCTTTCCCAGCTCATAAAAAAGGTTGCATGTCTCAGTAGTAATCGTAAAACCTGGCGGAACTGGCAACCCGATGTTTGTCATTTCCGACAGATTTGCCCCTTTGCCGCCAAGAAGTTTTCTCATTTCTTTTGTCCCATCACCAAAAAAATACACAAATTGTTTTTCAGTCATTTATTGTTCCTCCCGATCCATTAAAAATCCGGCAATTAAAATGCCGGGATAATTGTTTCAAAACTAAGACATTATCCTATTTTTATAAAAAAAATCAAGGAATTAAGGCAAGAAAATGCAATTACTTGCGATTAACCATATATTTGTTTTATAACCTGATATTTAAGTCTGGGCTATTCTTGAAAAATCTGCTATCTTCAAATAAAGCTCCGTGCATCTTTTTATGAGGTTTATCCTGTTTCTGCGGACAGTCTCATCCTTGTCCATTACAAGCACACTGTCAAAAAACAGGTTTACCGCATCTGCAAAATCAACCAGTTCTTTTGTTGCCTCATAATATCTGTTACTGCCTGTTAGTTTTTTGGTATTATCTTCCTTTGCGCCCAATTGCTTAAAAAGTGCAAGTTCAGCTTCTTCACTGAGTAAGGAGTCTATTACAGGACCGGATTCCATACCTTTTATTATATTTTTACACCTGGTCAAAGGTTCTGAGAGCCTGGATATCTCATTTCCTTCATTTAAATATTTATCCAAAGCTGCAAACCTTAAATCTATGTCTGTTATTGAGCTAATGCCTGCAGATACTATTGCATCAAAAATATCTACCCGTTTATTATTCTTTTCAAGCCTGAACCTATATCTTGCGGAGATAAAATCCACTATATTTCCTGACAGGATATTTCTGTCCAGGTTTTTAAAATCAAATGTATCTGCAAAAAGTCCAATACAAAATCCGGCTATGCTATTAAGATCCAGGTCAAAATTTTTATCCAGGCACGTAAGTACAATCCCTGAAGCTTTTCTCCTTAAAGCAAATGGATCCTGTGAACCGGATGGTACATTTTCAGTCATAAACATACCGGTTATAGTATCGAATTTATCAGCTATGGAAAGAATTGCGCCTGTTATTGTATAAGGCAGGATATCGCCGGCAAAGCGTGGGAGATAGTGTTCAAAGACCGATTCAGCAACATCTGCCGCTTCACCTTTTTCCCCTGCATATTCCCTGCCTACCAGACCCTGTAATTCCGGAAATTCCACAACAAGGTTTGTTACAAGATCACACTTGCATATCATTCCTGCTCTTTTAAGGTTTTCAACCTGGAATCCCGGCGAACCAGGTTCCATTTTTTCAAGCAATGATGCAGCAATCATGCCGCATATCTTTTCAAGCCTGCAGGATTTGTCATACAGGGACCCGACGCCTGAATAAAAAATCACCCCTTTTAGTTTTTCAATCCATATATCAAAATTACTTTTCCTGTCCTCTTCATAAAAAAACGTTGCATCGCTTAACCTTGCCCTCAGGACCCTTTCATTTCCTTTTGCTATCTCTCCTTTTTCATCAGATATACCATTTTGTATTATGATGAAATTTGTTGTCACTTTTCCGGTTTCATCAAGGACTGCAAAATATCTCTGGTGATGCTGGATGGCTTTTATAAGGATTTCTTTTGGAATATATAAATACTGCTGGGGGAAAGTTCCGATAAGAACATTCGGTATTTCAACCAGGTTTACAACTTCTTCTAAAAGGTCTTTATCTAATATAGCTTTGAAGCGCCCGCTCCATTTTTCTTTTTCAACCCTTTCAATCATGCCAAGGATCATCTGTTTTCTTTTTGCTGGATCAAGGATTACACTTGCATTCTTCTCTAAAAAGTCAAAATAATCCTCCATGCTGTCAGGAGCAGGTATTTTTAGCAGCTGGGGGCTGGAATTCCTGAGCCCGAAAGTCACATCGGATGACTGGATATTCTCAATCTTAAAACTCACAGTTTCATCGCCATAAAGTGCAGCAATCCACCTTATCGGTCTTGCAAATCTTATTGAATAATCGCCCCAGGTCATCTGCTTGGCAAAAGAAATAGCGATGATTGAGCTCTTTATAATATCAGGCAGGACTTCTGCTGTTGCTTTCCCCTGTTCTGTTGACTTATATCCAAGATATGTCCCCTTGCCGGTGTCCACATCGATAAGGTCCCCAACAGAAACTCCCAATCCTTTAGCAAAACCCGTTGCAGCGTCTGTGGGGTTACCATTTTCATCAAAAGATATTTTTTTGGGGGGTCCGGATATTATTTTTTCCTCAGTTTTCTGCCGGTCATCCAGGCTTTTTACAAAAGCAGCCAGCCTTCTTGGCGTTGCAGCAGTCGAAACATTTATAAAACCGATCCTGCCGTTTTTTAACCCTTCCTCAAGGATATGTTTGAAACTCCTTACTGCCTCATTCATGCTTGATGAAGGCAGCTCTTCTGTCCCTATTTCTATCAGTAAATTCTTTGCCATCAATGTTCTCTTGCCGTTCTTATATTTTAATTATTTTTTACCAGAGGGTATCCCAGTTCTTCCCTTTGCTTTATGTAAACATTGCATAAAGTCTTCGCAAGATTTCTTACCCTGGCAATATATAATGTCCTCTCGGAAACGCTGATTGCCTCCCTTGCATCAAGCAGGTTAAATAAATGAGAGCATTTAAGCACGCATTCGTGTGCTGGATACACAAGGCCTTTTTCTATTGCTCTTACAAATTCTTTCTCATATTTACTAAAAATATCAAGGAGCATTGAAACATCAGCTACCTCGAAATTATACTCCGACCATTGCTTCTCTGATTCAAGCAGGATATCCCCATAAGTCAAGCTGTCATTCCATTTAAGTTCCCAGAAGCTGTCCTTATCCTGCAGGTACATTGCTATTCTTTCAAGGCCATAAGTAAGTTCTGCGGATACAGGCTTTAATGTAAGTCCACCCATCTGCTGGAAATACGTAAACTGCGTTATCTCCATACCATCAGCCCATACCTCCCAGCCAAGTCCTGCAGCCCCTATTGTCGGAGATTGCCAGTCGTCTTCAACAAACCGGATGTCATGAAGCTTTAAATCTATCCCCAGGCCCGCAAGAGACCCCAGATAAAGCTCGACTACATCGTCCGGTGAAGGTTTCAGTAAAACCTGGAACTGGTAATAGAATTGTGTCCTGAAAGGGTTTTCGCCATATCTTCCATCAGTTGGCCGCCTGCTTGGTTCAACATAAGCTACGTTCCATGGCTCAGGCCCCAGGCACCGCAAAAAGGTGTCGGCATTAAAAGTCCCTGCCCCTTTTTCAAGGTCAAGCGGTTGCCTGATTATGCAGCCTTTCCCTGCCCAGTATTTTTGCAGATTAAAAATAATGTCCTGGAAATTCATAATTTTCTAATTTTAAAGATATTGGTAATAATAGTCAATTTGCAAAATCAAAATCAAATTTAATGCAAAATCATGGCAATATCCTGTTTAAATAATTAGGTATATCTATATTGCAGTCAGTATGATATCTCATATATTCACCAATTAGCCTGCATACATCATTTAAATCCTCCGGGCTCATATTGACTGCCCTGAAATCCTTAAATGTCGCTGAAAACAGCTTTATTATAAAATAATGCTGTTCTTTTGAAATCAGTTTTTTAAGGTCCGGATAATTTGCAACTTCAGCAGCGCATTGCCTGCATAATATTCCGCCTAGCCTTATTGAAAAAATATTTCCTTCTTCCATTCCCATGCCAGTTTGGTTGCCACATTTTGTACAGGAATGAACAAGAGGCGCATAACCTGTTATTTTAAGGAATTTTGAAATAAAAAAAACGCCGGTTTTTTCTATAGAATAAATATCCCCTTCAGGTATTGTGTCTATCTCACTGAAGCAGACATAAATGAGCTTGAAAAGAACAGGGGCATTTTCGGCTCCTGCAAGGTTGGTTTTTAATATTATCTCACTTATAAGCTGGCAGAACAGGAATTTATTAAAATCCCCTGGTATGTTCTTAAAAGTCTTTATTATTTCAGCCTGGTTTATTATATCAAGGTTTCTTCCTTTTGAAAGTTCGCACTCTATGAAATTATACAGCTCCAGCCTGCCCCCGAATTTGCTCTTTATCTTCCGGGCACCTTTTGCCACCGCATCTATGAGTCCCTTGTCCTGGGAATAAAGCTTGATTATCCTGTCTGCTTCCCCAAGATTATAGGATTTCAGTATAATAGATTTTGTCTTGTATGATGGCATAGAATATCTGCAGATATTATTTGCCGAAAAGCTCTATATATTCCTCGATTATATTTAAACCGCTTGAAGTCCCAAGGCGCGTAGCTCCAGCATCTATTAATGCCTGCGCATCCTTAAAAGTCTGTATCCCGCCGGCAGCTTTTACCCCGATATTGCGTGTTACCACTTCACGTATTAGCCTTACATCATCAAGTTCGACTCCCCTGTTGCCAAATCCCGTTGCAGTCTTGATAAAATCTGCGCCGGATTCTTCGACTATTTTACAGATCTTTTTTATCTCGTCCTTTTCTAAAGCCCCTGCCTCTATAACTATCTTGATGTTTATGTGCTTATTATACTCAGCCATCTGCTCCCTGCGAATAACGCTTACGGTAATGCCTATCTCCTTTTCGATATAGGCAAAATTGCCGCTTTTTATCATGCCTAAGTTGATTACAACATCAAGCTCATCGGCGCCTTTCTTTACATTATCCCTTGCTTCAAATACCTTGGTCTCAATAGTATTTGCGCCCATTGGATAACCTACAACAGAACATATCTTTACATCAGAACCTGTAAGTATCCTTTTTGCAACAGATATATATGATGGATTTACAACAACTGCTGCAAAATGATTTTTCTTGGAAGTAACACAGAGGCTCTGGACATCCTGTAGTGTTGCAGTGGGTCTTAAGAGTGTCTGGTCGATTGTTTTTGCTAATTGTTCACGTGTAAGCGTTTTAACCACCCCGCCTTTCTTCTAGTAATTAATTATTTTAATAATTTAAAAAATATCCTTATCAATAGCCTAACCTGTCTAAATAAGCGCTGTTTCTTGTCCAGTTTTCCATGACTTTTACCCATAATTGCAGATAGACTTTTGTTTCCAGGATTTCTTCTATCTCCATCCTTGAAAGCTCTCCTATCTTTTTTATCATTGCGCCGGAGCTGCCGATAATTATTGATTTATGCGACTTTTTTTCGACATATATCGTGCATTCTATTTTTTCCAGCACCTTACCAGTTTTTGTAGTTTTTTTCTCACGGTTAATAACTTCGACATTAACGCTATGCGGCAATTCTTCAAATAGATTGTTTGCAAGCTTTTCCCTCACTATCTCTGCGATAAGCTTGTCAACCGGCATATCGGTAATTATCCCATCCGGAAAATATTTAGGGCCTTCGGGAAGAGTTGCAAAAAACCTTGAAAGCAACAGGTCAATATTCTCCCCGGTAAAAGCAGAAATCGGTATCACATCATCAAAAAAATCAAACTCTCTGACAATCTCATCAGCCCTCTCTTTAATAAGCCCCTTTTCCGGCTCTTTAAAAAGGTCTATTTTATTCAGGACCAAAAATTTGGGATTGCGCCTTTTTCTTATCTGTTCAAAAACAAACCTGTCCCCGGGACCGATCCCTCCAAAAATATCAACCATTAACGCAATGGTATCCACATCGCCAAGCACTTCGTATATTATGCCGTTTAACTTCTCACCCAGCAGGTTCCTTGGTTTAAAAAAACCCGGGCAATCAACGAAAATTGCCTGCACCTTGTCAGTATTATATATGCAATTTACCCTGCTCCTTGTTGTCTGGGCCTTATCAGAGGTAATAACAACATTCTTATTGAGTATCTTGTTAATCAATGTGGACTTTCCGACATTTGTCCTGCCTATAAGCCCTATGTAACCCGACTTAAAGCCTGCGTCAAAATTTATATTATTTTCCATTAAATAAATGCGCCTTTATTCAATAAATCAATCTTATTCATTATCAATTAAATCTACCCTGATAAGACAGATAAATACTTTTCCATTATAAACCAGGGAATCATAAGCTGATCTCCATCAGGTACCTGTCAGTACCGGGACCATATTCACTTTCCAGCAATTCCTTAATGTCAAAACCTGCTCCCCCATAGAGTCCGACAGCAGCGATATTATCAGGCGCTACAGTCAGGCTTGCAGACTTGAATCCTCCTGCTTTAAGCATTTCAATTACAAATGCCAGGAGCTTTCCTCCAATACCCTTCGACCGGTATTTCCTGTCAATGTAAAAAGAATGTATAAATGCAGAATCCCTATCCATCCATTTCCTGAAAATCTCGCATACCCCTATTATTTTTCCATCCGAATTCTCTGCAACAACAAATCTTCCATACCTGATTATTACAGATATCTGCCATTCATTTATGGCTGCCGAAATTCCAAGATTTTCTATTTCAATCTTTTTTATAGCATCAAGCAGTTCATTGTCAAAACTGTCAAGTATTCTAAAAATGACTTTTTCCATCTTACTCCAGGGCAAAAAAAATTTAACCTATATAGATTTTACATTATCTGTCAATAAAATTGTTAAAAAACAGATAATTAAAAAGATAAATAAAGAAAGGCGCTTTGCGGCGATATGAATTGAACCTTTTTAAAACAGGCTATTTTAAAAAATCTGCATAATATAATATAAATAATTTAAGGGGGAATTCAGGAAACTTCTTACGAGCCTGAATATTAAATTGCGCTGTCATAC
>CAYGYY010000058.1:0-13056 GCA_964354265.1 uncultured Actinomycetota bacterium | reverse complement strand
TTGGACAGCAGGCAAATGAATATATGAAGCAGGGAAAGCTTGTCCCTGACGGGCTTATCATAGAGATAATAAAAAATAAGCTCGAAAAAGGTGGCAGCAACAATTCTTTTTTGATGGATGGATTTCCAAGGACGCTCAACCAGGCCTTGATGTTTGACAGGATGCTTGTTTCAAAGAATTTAAATATCGATAAGGTTATAAACATAGATGTCGATGAGGAAGAGCTGCTGCGAAGGATGTCCTGCAGGAGGGTATGTCACAGCTGTGCGGGTGTGTGCAGCACAGGCACAATTCAGGATGCGGAAAATACCAGATGCCCTGTTTGCGGTGGTGAGCTCTATACAAGGAAAGATGATGATGATATTGCAATAGTAAAAGAGAGGCTCGAAGTCTATGAAAATGAGACAAGGCCGCTAATAGATTATTACAAAAAAAGCGGGCTTCTTTTTGATGTTGACGGTAAGGGTACCGAAAAGGAAATTACTGAAAGGCTAATGCAGGTTTTATGATAATTTGTAAATCTGCAGATGAGATCCGATTGATGAGGAAAGCGGCAGAAATAGTCGCTGAAGTTCTTTTACAACTAGAGGAAAGCTTAAAACCTGGCATACAGACAGATTACCTGGACAACATTGCAGAAGAGATGATATTGAAACGGGGGGCATCCCCTGCCTTTAAGGGTTATGTAGGAAGATTAAGCAGAAAACCATATCCTTCAACTATATGTGTTTCGATAAATGAAGAAGTCGTCCATGGCATACCTGGAAAAAGGATTATAAAAGAGGGGGATCTTGTATCTATTGATGTGGGCGTTAAGTACCAGGGTTTCTATGGAGATTCTGCGCGAAGCTTCAAAGTCGGGGATATCGGTAAATCAAAAGAAAGATTATACAATGCGACAGTTGATGCTCTTAACGCAAGCATTGATAAGTGTTTTTTGGGCAGACACCTTTCTGATATTTCAAATGCAATAGAAACCAGGGCATTAAAGGATAATTTTTCTGTAGTGAAAGTTTTTGTAGGGCATGGAATCGGTAAAAGGATGCATGAAGATCCCCAGATTTTAAACTATGGCCCTCCGGGACAGGGGCCTACATTAAAAAAAGGCATGGTTCTTGCGATAGAGCCAATGCTTAATTTAGGAACAAGCGACGTAGAAATACTGGAAGACAGCTGGACCGTTATTACCGCTGACAGGAAATGTTCATGCCATTTTGAGGATACGGTTGCTATAACAGAAAATGGTCCTTTGATCCTGACCAGGTTATAAAAGGCGCAAAGAAGCAGTTATTGTTACAGGATAAAAGAAATTATAGACATTTTATAAGTTTTTTGATATCCTACGTGTTTGCGCTTATATTCACTGGTTTGGTAGATAACCGGCGGCAATTGATTTATTGGATTTAAAATCAGATTAAGAGACTGGTGTTTTATAAGTCAATTTATAGTTCCTGGCAAAGGGGACATTAAAAAGTTATACAGGGGGTTTAATATTTCTAAGAAAGAAGGCGTTATAGAGGCTGAAGGTACGATTCTCGAGTCTTTACCCAATGCAATGTTCCGGGTTGAGCTTGAAAATGGCCATAAAGTCCTTGCCCACATATCTGGAAAAATGCGTATGCATTATATAAAAATTTTACCGGGCGACAAAGTAAGAGTAGAGATTTCGCCTTATGACCTTACAAGAGGTCGTATTATTTTCAGGAAAAAATAAACTGGCAGCCTGTTGCAGGATAAGGCGATTTACTTTAGTTCATTATAAGTTTTTTGTTTTTATTTTTAGGTATAGATTAAAGAGGTATTTAAGATGAAAGTTAAACCATCTGTGAAAAAAATCTGCAGCAGTTGCAGGATTATAAGAAGAGAAGGCAAAGTAATAGTGATTTGTAAAAATCCCCGACATAAACAGAGACAGGGTTAGGAGGTCTAGTTGGCAAGAATTGCAGGTATTGATATACCAAGGGACAAACATATCGTCATTGCCCTTACCTATATTTTTGGCATTGGCAAGCCGCTGGCTCAAAAATTATTAAAAGATCTTAATATTGAAGAGTCCAGAAAAACAAAGGACCTGACTGAAGAAGAAATCGTGAAGATCAGGGCCTATATTGATAATAATTTTAAAATCGAAGGGGATTTAAGGCGTGAGATCACCCAGAACATCAAAAGGCTTATAGAAATAAATTCTTACAGGGGGATAAGGCATAAAAGAGGGCTACCTGTGCGTGGCCAGAGAACCCACACAAATGCAAGGACAAGAAAAGGCAGGAGGAGAGCTGTTGGGATTAAAGCAAAATCCAAATAATAAGGGCTTGCATTTTGCGTACTGATATATTTTTTAATTTTAAAGACTAAAAAAAGAAATACTGTAATAATTTTTATATAGATCTGGTTTATCAGACTAAACTAAATAGAAGATAAGTTTACCAGGAGGTAATTTTGGCAAAAAAAACTACAACGGTCAGGCGTATTAAAAGAAAGGATAAGAAGAATATACCATTTGGTATAGCTCATATCCAGTCCACTTTTAATAACACCATCGTTAATATCACAGACCAGCAAGGGAATACTATTGCCTGGGGCAGTGCCGGAGGGATGGGTTTTAAGGGTTCACGTAAAAGCACACCCTTTGCAGCACAGGTCACTGCTTCAAATGTCGCCAGGTCTGCACAGGAACATGGTGTAGCAAGAGTAGATGTTATGGTAAAAGGCATAGGAGCAGGAAGAGAGACTGCCGTCAGGTCCCTTCAAGCTGCGGGTCTTGAAATAGGCGCAATCACTGATGTTACACCGGTACCTCATAACGGATGCCGGCCAAGAAAAAGAAGAAGAGTTTAAGAAAGCTGTGTTATTTATTAGGAGGATTAATATATGGGTTCTGTTAAAGAACAGCCCTGCAAATTATGCAGAAGGGAAAAACAAAAATTATTTTTAAAAGGCTCCAGGTGCTTCACTGACAAGTGCGCAATCGACAGGAAACCTTATGTGCCGGGACAGAAGGCAAAAATGAGGCTGATAGAGAGCGAATACTATTCCCAGCTTCGCGAGAAACAGAAAGCTAAAAGATATTATGGGGTCCTTGAAAAACAATTCAGGAATTATTACAAGCATGCAGTTAAAAGCAAAGGCATAACAGGTGAAGTATTGCTACAGCTTCTCGAAACTCGACTGGATAATGTCGTGTATCTAATGGGTTTTGCCGTTTCCAGGAGACAGGCAAAACAGCTGGTATCTCACGGCCACATTGCCATAAATGATAAAAGAGTGGATATATCATCATATCTGGTAAAAGAAGGTCAGAATGTCAGTGTAATGCCTGCAAGCAGGGAGATAGTGCCTATACTGGAATCAAAAGAATCTGCAGGAAGCCTTACAGCGCCTGAATGGCTCAAGGTCGACCTGGCTAACCTTAAGGGCCAGATTTTAAGAATCCCTGACAGAAATGAAATAAAAGCTCCTGTAAATGAACAGATGATAGTGGAACTTTACTCTAAAGTTTAATATAGTTTTGCTTTTTGATTTTCAGGAATGCACGATACCGGGCGCAAAATACACAATTTATCAGTTATAAATATGCCAGGCGCAAATATCCAGGTGTGAATTTATTAAGATACTTGAATTTTTATTATTTTATATTTTTTTATTTATTTTTGGGAGGTTGATTCAAATTGCTTAAAATGCATAAACCAAATGTAAACGTAAAGCATAAAGACGAGTTTGAAGGGATATTCGTAATCGAACCTCTGGAGCGCGGATTTGGGCATACTCTTGGTAATTCTATAAGAAGGGTCCTGCTTTCTTCAATAGAAGGCGTGGGAATAACCAAGATAAGGCTGGAAAATGTAAGCCATGAGTTTTCAACTATTGATGGTTTAAAAGAAGATATTCTTGAGTTTATTGCAAATTTAAAATCTATCGTTTTTAAAATGGAAGGTGAGGGCCCTGCGTTGCTGAAGTTGAAAAGGGCCACATCTGGAGAGATAAAAGCTTCTGATATCAAGTTGCCGTCAGAAGTCGAGATAATAAATCCCGATACGTATATCGGGACGCTTGCCGATAAAGGCAAGATGGATCTGGAAATAATACTTGAAAAAAACAAGGGGTACAGGCCCGCAGAAGAAAACGTTGGAGAGGATGAACCAATAGGCGTGATACCTCTTGACACTATTTTTTCCCCGATAAGAAGGGTAAGCTTCAATGTCGATAATACCAGAGTCGGACAGGTGACAAACTTTGATAAACTCATTATTGATATAAAGACAAACGGCAGCGTAAAACCGGAGGATGCGCTTAGCCAGGCATCAAAGATAATAAATGATTACATGGCTTTGCTTATAGATCTTTCTGATAATAACAACAAAGACCTTATCTTTGAGGAAGTTTCAGCAAAAGAAAAAAGAAAAGAATATCCGACTATTGAAGAGCTTGAACTTTCAGTAAGGGCATATAACTGCCTGAAACGTGAAGGTATCGATACAGTGGACAAGCTGTTGAATTACAAAGAGGATGAACTTTTGCAGATAAGGAATTTTGGACAAAAGTCAATCCAGGAAGTAAAGGATAAGGTAAAAGAACTGGGTTTATCATTCAGGAAATAACAGGGTTAACAGTTTAATATAGGAGACTAAAGTTATGGTAGTACCAAAAAAAGCAAGAAGACTAGGAAAAAGTGCCAGCAATCAAAAGGCGATTTTGAACAATCTTGCAATTTCACTTTTTGAGAATGGAAGAATCACAACAACAGTTACTAAGGGAAAATATCTCAGGGGTTATGTTGACAAACTCATCACTTTTGCCAGAAAGGGAGACCTTGCCTCAAGGCGGGTGTGCCTCAGGATGATGCATAATTCAGATGTAGTCAAAAAACTTTTTGATGAGATAGGGCCAGCAAGCTATGACAGGACAAGCGGTTTTACCAGGATTATAAAATATAAGAACAGGCTTGGAGATGGAGCAGAGCTGGTAATTGTTGAACTGTTGAAGTGACATGTCCATCATAGAAATCAAAGATTAAATATCTTTTAAAAAATAGTTAGTTTGAAAATATAGAGTCAGATGAATAATTACCTGGCAGTAGTTGAATATGACGGTACAAATTATAAGGGATTCCAGTCTCAACCGGGAAATACCAGAACGATTCAGGGGGAACTCTTAAAATCCCTGGCAACACTTACAGGGCCAATATCAGGTTTTGGCTATGCCGGAAGGACAGACGCAGGTGTGCATGCCAGGCACCAGGTTATAAATTTCAAAACAGACAGTGAACTTGATCTTTACAGGTTCAAGTGGAAGATGAATTGTATTTTACCCGTTGATATCGTCATAAGGACAATAAAAAAAGTCCATCCTGATTTTGACTCCAGAAGAGATGCAAGAATCAGGCAGTATGCTTACTACATAGTCAACAATAATTACCAGAGTGTTTTCTGGAAAAAATACAGCCTGCTGGTTACAGGTAAGCTTGATATTGCCGCAATGAGGGAAGCTGCGGGTAAATTTATCGGAGTGAAGGATTTTACCACTTTTTGCAGCGATAATCTGCACCAGAGTTTTAACATGAGGGAAGTATACAGTTGCAGTTTAGGAAAACACAGGGATGGTTTGCTCATATTTAAGATTTCTGCAAATTCCTTCCTGTATAATATGGTAAGGATTATTACAGGTACATTACTGGAGGTAGGCAGAGGTAAAAGGAACCCAGAGAGCATCAGCTCATCACTTGAGGGTAGAAACAGGAAACTGGCTGGAAAAATAGTACCGCCAATGGGGCTTTTCCTGACTGACGTTGTATATTGATTTTTTAGGTTTTTTATTAATAATTAGATTTTTAAATTTGTAAATATTTCTGTTTATAATTTGGAGGAAAAATGGTACAAGCTGGTACAAAAACTTATAGCGCAAAAGCAACAGATATAGAGAAAAAATGGTATCTTATCGATGCAAAAGGCAAGACTCTTGGGAGGCTTTCTACTTTCATTGCGCAAATACTTAGAGGAAAGAATAAAGTTATTTTTACCCCTCATATTGATTGCGGAGATTTTGTTATAGTAATAAATGCAAGCCAAATAAATTATACAGGAAATAAGCTTGAGCAAAAAACATATTACCGTCATTCGGGATATGTAGGGAATTTAAAAAGTACGGTTCTTTCAGACATGCTTGTCAAGCATCCGGATTATGTATTGCGGCATGCAGTAAAAGGCATGCTTCCTCATAATATCCTGGGCAGGCATTCGTTAAAAAAATTAAAAATTTATGCTGGAGATAAACATCCGCATGAAGCGCAAAAACCGGAAAAAATCGAGGTTTAATATTTAGAAGGAGAATGAATTGGCTGAAAAAGTTTCGTACCAGGCTACCGGAAAACGAAAGGAATCAATTGCCAGGGTAAGGCTTGTTCCCGGAACCGGAAAAATTACAATAAATAATAGGGATTTAAACGACTATTTTAAGAGAGAGACTGCAAAAGTAATGATAATGGAGCCATTAAAGCTCACGGGTGTCGACAGCGTATACGATGTTATAGCAGATATAGAAGGCGGTGGCATCAGCGGACAGGCTGGAGCTTTAAGGCATGGAATTGCAAAAGCGCTTCTTGAAGTAAATACTGAATTCAGGCCTGTTCTAAAAAAAGAAGGATTTTTGACCAGAGATTCCAGGATAAAAGAGAGGAAAAAATACGGTCTTAAAAAAGCGCGAAAGAGGCCACAGTTCTCTAAACGATAGTTTTCTTTTTTCAATGATTTATCCTTGTTTAAAAATAAACCTTTCAAAGGTTGGACAAAATTGCAAGCTAATAAACGACCGATGCGCCAGGCAAGGCATATCGGTCGTTGGTGTTTCAAAGTGCGTACTTGCAGATCTGAGAATTGCCGAAGTATTCAAAGAGCAGGGTATCGATATCTTTGGCGACAGCAGGTTAAAGAATATAAAAAAACTGTTTTTACATTTTGGTCCAGGCCAGAAGCTGATGCTTCTTCGGACACCGATGCTTTCAGAAATAGATGAAATGGTAAATATATGTTATGTAAGCATGAATACCCAGGAAAAAACAGTGTCTGCTATTTCACAATCCTGCAGCAAATACGGGCTGACCCATAGGGTGATTGTTATGGTCGAAACTGATGACCGCCGGGAAGGTTTACTTCCTGAAGAAGTGCCCGTATTCTGCAACCATATAATAACCAGGTGTCCCGGTATAAAACTTTGGGGTTTAGGAACAAACGCCCGGTGCATTTCAAAGAGAAAACCGACCCTGAAAAGTACAGAGACACTTTTAAGGATTAAAAAAGATATTGAGAAGAAGTTTTCAATATCGATACCTGTAATATCCGGCGGCAATTCCAGCATCTGGGGACTTATAGGAAGCGGTATCCTACCCCAGGGTATAAACCAGGTAAGAATAGGCGAAGCGATATTGCTTGGTCATGAAACGGCATCTTATAAACCGGTAGAAGGCGCTTTCAGGGATTCATTCGTACTTGAGGCCGAAGTAATAGAAATTAAAAGGAAAGATGATAAAATTTATAAGGTGATAATAGCCCTGGGACTGCAGGATGTGAATTGCAATAACATAACCTGCGTAAACGATGCACTGGATTTTCTTGACCAGAGCAGTGACCACACGGTTCTTGAAGTAAACAATGGCAAGGTATTTGAAGTAGGAGATATTATAAGGTTCAGGCCGGACTATTTTGGCCTTCTGGCCTGTATGACATCTCCCTTTGTAGAAAAAACCTATATAAAGGATTGAAGATGAAAGATATAAGACAGTTATTTGGCACAGACGGTATCAGGGGTGTTGCGAATCTTGACCTTACTCCTGAGCTGGTATTAAAGATTGGCAAGGCAGGGGCAAAATTTTTAAGCTCAACCAGCTCAAAAAAGCAAATCATCATTGGCAGGGATACAAGGCCTTCAGGTGATTTTATAGCCAATGCAATTATTTCAGGGGTGCTTTCACAGGGTGTGGATATATTGGATGCAGGAATAATGCCAACTCCAGGTATTGCACTTCTTATAAAACTGCTTGATGCTGATGGCGGAATAGTAGTATCTGCATCGCATAATCCTGTAGAAGATAACGGGATAAAGTTTTTTGCGAAAAAAGGGCAGAAGCTTTCAGACAGCCAGGAAAAGGCGATAGAGGCATACGTGCTTGAACATGCTGTTGAAAATATTGCGGATATTAATGACAAAAACAATGTTCCTGTCGGCGCTGATATAGGCAGATGCACGGATATCGAGAATCCATATATCTTATACCTGGATTATCTGAACCGTATTTTCACAACTGATCTTTCAGGCTTGAAGCTAGCTGTAGACTGCGCTAATGGGGCTGCAAGCATTCTTGCCCCAATGGTTTTTGCCAATTTTGGAGCAGATGTATCGGTCTTTAATTGTGATACCTCAGGCGTGTATATAAATAAGGGCTGCGGTTCAACACATCCTGAATTCATATCAGAAAAGACTGTTGAGACCGGAGCAGATCTTGGGTTTGCATTTGACGGCGATGCTGACAGAATTATGGCATGCGACAGTAAAGGCAGGATAATTGATGGGGATATAATGATAGGTTTTTGTGCAATAGACATGTCCCAAAGAGGGGTATTGAGAAATAATTGCGTGGTCACTACCGTAATGGCAAATATGGGCTTTGATAAAGCATTGTCTTCCAGGGGCATAGTTATATATAAGACAAATGTGGGTGACAGGTATGTACTTGAGAAAATGCTGGAACAGGATTGTGTCCTTGGGGGCGAGCAGTCAGGGCATATAATTTTTAAGGATATTAGCCCAACAGGCGATGGAATAATCAGCGCGCTGGAATTCCTGGATGTTCTTGTAAACAAAAAATATGATATAGATGATATATATTCTGTGGTTCCCAAGTATCCGCAGGTGCTAAAGAACATAAAAGTAATTGACAAAGAAAGAATATTCGCAAGTAAAAGGGTGCAGGAAAAGATTGCAGAAATCACAAAAAGGCTTGGAAACAATGGAAGATTGCTTGTGAGGCCTTCAGGCACTGAACCACTTATAAGGGTAATGGCTGAGGCAGAAACCCAGCAGATTGCTGAAGAATCAGTCCAGGCAATAATCGATATCATTTCTGCAGAAGATTAAAATTTTTTAATCCTGGTTTAATCCTGCTTTAATCATAATCTTTATAATTAAGGGTATACTGTCAATTTAAAGGTATTCACAGAATATAGCAGAACAACCATTGACAGGTTTGTACCCCTCCTTTCTAGGCGATACACAGGGTTCCGGAAGGAGCCCTGTGTATAGAATTCTGATTTCACAATATAAATCATTGATTTTAATTTATTTTTGTTTAATATTTTATAAAATTCATTTTTATAGACTCAGCAATTTCCATGGTTTTATACTTGCTGAAAAAATTGGTAAAAAAGTCCTGATTTAAAAATACTGGTTTTTAAGTTTTTTTTACAATTACTAACCAGGATAAGAAAAGGTGGCATGAAAACGGAGGGTCTATGTGCGGTATAGTTGCATATATAGGTGGAAGGCAATGCAAAAAGATTTTGTTAAATGGCCTAAAAAGGCTTGAATACAGGGGTTATGATTCTGCAGGCATAGGGATTTTGAGAAGTATAGAAAACAGCGCTTCTGGAAATGGAGGACTTGAGATAGGCATTGTCAAGGAAGCAGGAAAAATTAGCGATTTGGAAGCACTGCTAAAGGATAATGAGCTTGATGGCACAACCGGTATAGGGCATACGCGCTGGGCGACCCATGGTATGCCGAACCAGGTAAATTCCCACCCCCATGTTGACTGCAGCGGAGATATTGCAGTTGTGCATAACGGTATCATCGAGAATTTTGCAGAAATTAAAGAAGAGCTTATAAAAAAAGGTCATTTTTTTATTTCTGATACAGATACTGAAGTGCTTCCCCATCTTATTGAAGATTACCTTAAAAATGAGGCCGGCGGTGACCTGCTGATAGCAATGCAGAAACTTCTTAAAAAAATAAGAGGTTCCGGGGCTATTGTAGTGCTGAGCACAGCTCACCCCGATGAAATCATTGCCGTAAGGATAGCAAGCCCCTTAATTGTCGGAGTTTCAACTGATGGTAATTTCTTTGCGTCTGATATGCCTGCAATCCTTGAGCATACGCACAATTTTATAGTCATAAATGATTATGAAACAGTTAGAATTACAAAAGACAGGGTGGATATCTATGATATAGAAGGAAAAATTATGCATAGGGATCCATTCAGGGTTAACTGGAGCCTTGAGAGTGCTGAAAAATCAGGTTATGAGGACTTCATGCTTAAGGAGATGTTTGAACAGCCTTATGGAATAAGAGAAACTATGAGGGGAAGGCTAAGCAACGGAGAACTTCATTTTGATGAGATAAGACTTACGAACGGCCAGATAGAAAAACTAAAAAAAATCCAGATAATCGCATGCGGCACTTCTTATCACGCTGCACTGACAGGAAAGCTCATAATTGAAAAATGGGCTAAAATACCTGTTGAAGTGGATATCGGTTCCGAATACAGGTACAGGGATCCTATAATTGATGAGAATGTTCTTTTTATTGCCATAACGCAGTCCGGAGAGACCATAGATACACTTGCAGCAATAAAAGAGGCCCGCTCAAAAGGCGCTAAAGTCCTGGCAATTACAAATGTAGTCGGAAGCACTGCTTCAAGGGAATCTGATTCCGTTGTCTATACCCACGCAGGTCCGGAGATAGGGGTATGCGCCACAAAGACATTCACCGCACAGTTGATAGTTATGTACCTGATAGGTTTGTATCTTGCAAAATCCAGGGGGCTGATGGACATGCAGGATTATAACAGAATATTAAAAGAGCTTGAGATAATACCAAATAAAGTGCAGCAGATATTGAATAATGCTAAAAAACTCAAAAAAATAGCTGACGAGACTTACAGGCATTCATGCTTCTTATTTTTAGGAAGGATATATGGTTTTCCAATGGCTCTTGAAGGGGCTTTAAAACTAAAAGAAATCTCCTATATACATGCCGAAGGTTATGCTGCGGGGGAAATGAAGCACGGGCCAATTGCGCTGACAGATTCAAAGACTGTAGTTGTAGGGATTATGCCCGGGGATAATGTCTATGAAAAGATGCTGTCAAACATCCAGGAAGTAAAAGCACGGAATGCAAAAGTTTTTTCGCTTATATCTGAAGGTGATGATAAGTCAGGTAAATATGCAGATTATATTTTTAGACTGCCAAAAACACTTGAGGAACTATACGGAATACTGTCAGTTGTCCCATTGCAGCTTTATGCATATTATATTGCAAAAAACCATGGTCGCAATGTCGATCAACCCAGAAATCTTGCAAAAAGCGTTACTGTAGAGTAGGAATTTTCATATTCAAGGTTATATAACAGGAGGCCGGGATCCAGGGCAAAATTAAAAAATACGATTCATATGATTCGACAGAGGATTTAAGCCATAATCATCCTGCGGGTAAAAGGATTTTTGGAATAGGCGTAGACATCATTGAAGTCGCCAGGGTAAAAGCAGTTGCCAAAAAGTATCCTGGTTTCTTAAAACGCATATACTCCGCTTTTGAAATAGGATATTGTGAGGGGAAAAAGGACGGTTCAATGAAATATACATGCCTTGCCCAGAGGTTTGCTGCCAAAGAGGCAGTTGCAAAAGCGATTGGCACTGGTTTTGGCAGGTATTTTTATTTTAATGAGGTATCTATTGAGAATCTCGAAAACGGAAAACCATCGATTGTACTTTCAGGCAAGGCAAAAAAATACTGTGAAAACAGTAATATAAATTCATTTGAAATATCACTTTCCGGCACTGATAATAATGCAATTGCTTTTGTAATAGCATTAACCTGAAAAAAGTTTTGTCCGGCCAGGTTTTCATAGTCCATACTTGTTGTTATAATAAAATGCAACTACAGGCCTTATCACTGATTTTTTTATTTTTTAAACAGTTATAGGCCTGGTTATCAGTTATAATTGTATATTATTCAGTTATCTTGTTTGCGGGGAACTGCAGTTGGAAAATTTAAAAGAACCTTCAATTATTTTAATGGGCAGCAGAGTCGAGCAGATAGATGCGATGTGCATCGATGACGGCATTGAATCCAGATGGTTGATGGGCAATGCTGGTAGGGCTGTAGCAGATGCAGTAATAGCCGGTCTTTTAAAAAAGCCAGCTGGTGAAATGCTTGCAGGTAAAGATTTCTCTGCATTATCCTCCTCCCCGGATACCATAACAGGCGCTATAATATGCGGTGCAGGCAATAATGGAGGAGACGGGTTTGTTGCAGCGATCGAGCTGTCAAAATACGGGATAGCCATTGATGTTTTCTGTATAGCATCACCTGATAAATTTTCTGAAGACAGCAGGTTTTATTTTGAAAAGCTCTCTTCCGATGGTATTGCAAGGATATCGTTACTTAACGTAGATGATGAAAATCAAAGAAAATACTTCAAAGAAAAGCTCGAAAACTGCTGCTTTATAGTAGATGCTATTTTTGGTACCGGGCTCAGGGGAAAGGAAGTCAGGGGGCAGGCCAGAAGAATAATTGAAATGGTCAACCTTGCCAGTAAAACCGGGAAAGAAAATAAAAAAGAAATAGGCATTTATTCTGTAGATATTCCTTCAGGAATTGATTCCGATAATGCTGCAGTCCTGGGAGAGGCGGTCCATGCTGACATAACAGTCACTTTTGGGTGCAAGAAAACCGGAATTGCATTATACCCGGGGAGGGATTTTGCAGGAGAGGTAGTAGTCGCAGATATAGGTATACCTGTTAAATATTACCAGGGTTTTGAAAAGTATTATGAGGCTGACCTGCAATGGGTTTCTTCAAAAATTCCAGAACGCCATTACTGGACCTATAAACATGCAGTTGGAAAACTCCTGGTAATCGCCGGTTCTTTAGGTTATACAGGGGCTGCAGCATTAACATGTGAAGCTGCGCTAAGGACCGGAGCGGGAATCGTAACCCTGGTCTGCCCATGGGAACTTAACAGCATAATGGAAATAAAACTGACTGAGGTAATGACTTATCCCGTAGAGC
>CAYGYY010000057.1:0-13207 GCA_964354265.1 uncultured Actinomycetota bacterium | reverse complement strand
GGAGTGGAAAAATTTCGGCAATTTTTATTTTTTTGTACCCAGGGTTGAATTTATAAATGCCGGGGGCAAAAAGATTTTTGCTGCAAATATCTATACAGGCGATATTAAAAAATCTTATCCGGAAATTATAAGACTTGTGGAAAATCTTAACTTCATCGATTCTTCTGCCGGTATGGAAGAAAGCATCAGCATATTCAATCTTAAAATCTTAAACAGGACAGATAACCCTGACAGGGAAAACTGGATCAAAAACCTCAATAAAGCAATAAAGATATTTGATGAAAGAAAGCTTGAAAAGATAGTGCTTGCAAGAAAAACATTTTTTAAAAGCTGTTCAGAAATAAATCCATTCAGCTTACTGCAGGCCTTAAAAAAAGTAAATATCAGGACCTTTAATTTCTGCTTTCAACCCACACCTCAAACTGCATTTCTGGGTTGCAGCCCGGAACTTCTTTTTTCCAGGAAAAACGGCAGGCTTTACAGCGAAGCTGTTGCCGGAACAGTGACAAGCGGCAGCAACCCGCGGGAGGATAAGCTGCTGGCCTCAAGACTACTGAAATCAGAAAAAGACAGTGAAGAGTACCAGTTTGTATATGATTCAATAAAAAAAGATTTAAACTCTATCGGAACAGACTTTAAAGTCGAAGCAGAAAAAGAAGTCCTGAAATTAAGCTATGCGCAGCATATAATCAGCAGGTTTCATTGCGATATAAAACCCGGGATTGATGACAGCCGGATAATCAAGGCTCTTCATCCGACTCCAGCTGTAGGCGGTTTTCCCAAAAAAGCTGTAAAGAAGTATATAAAGAAATATGAGGATTTTTCACGCGGGTTCTATGCTGGGCCTGTTGGATGGATTGCAAAGGATTCATCTGAATTTGTTGTTGGCATAAGGACCGGCCTTGTAAATAAGAATATCCTGTCCCTTTATTCGGGTGCAGGCATCGTATCAAAATCTGTCCCTGAGATGGAATGGGAAGAAATAGAGAACAAGATAAAACCGTTCCTTAAACTAATGGAACCTGATAGAAAGGAATAAGATGAAATCTTACAGAATTTTATCATTACTGCTGGCAATAATACTCTTATTTACTGGTCTTGTATCTATGATTTCAGGAGCAGCAATGATAGCTACTAATGGTATCGGAATGCCGCAAAAATGGCTAGAAGGCACTGTTTTTTCTTCTTACCTGATTCCTGCGCTTATACTGGCAATAGTAATAGGTGGAGTTTCTATCCTGGCAGGAATCCTTCTTATAATGAAAAAAAGACTCGCTATTGAAGTTTCTGCTGCATCCGGCTTCGGGTTGCTGATATGGATATTCACAGAGATGTACCTTATCAGGGAAAGCCATTTTTTACAGACAATTATTTTCATAGAGGCAATAGCCATCCTTATAATTTGCTTTATTATGCTGAGGCTCTTAACCATTAAAAAACAGGAGGGATTTTAAAAATGAAAGTTCTTATTGCCTATGCATCCAGATATGGCACCACTGAAAAATGTTCCCGGTTACTTTCAGATATCCTTGTTGAAAAGGGTAATGAAGTTACTCTTATAAACTTAAAAACGGACATCAGCGCGGATCCCGGAGGATACGACCTTATAGTTATCGGCGGGTCATTTGTTGCTTTCAGGATGAACGCTTTTGTAAAAAAGTATATAAAAAGGAATATGGATACACTTCAAAATAAAAAAATTGCGATATTTATGTGTGGAGCAGATGAAGATTGGGAGAATGAAATAAAGAAAGGTTTTCCTGAAGAAATCCTTAATAAAGCTATGACTATGGGTTACTTTGGCTTTGAGATGAACTGGGGCAAGATGAATCCTTTTGTTAGGAACATGATGCAGAAAGCGTACAAAAGCACCGAGGTAATTTCCAGGATAAATGTCGAAAATATAAATAAGTTTGCTGATGAAGTAACAAATAAAAATTAAAAGCTATTTTTAAATATGTCCCGTTCAATCAGGGCCTTTGTATCCATTGTTGCCAGAATATTATCTATTTTTTAGTGCTTTCATAATAAATAAGGCCGTATAAAAACGGCCTTATTTATTATCTTTATTACTATTTGACTATATTATTATATTGTTTTGACTTTAATACTATTAATGTTCGTAACCTGCCGTAGGACTATATTAACCGCAGCCGCAGCATCCCCCACCGCATCCCGGCTTGCTTTTAGTATTTATATTAAATCCAAAGCTGGAATAATTCTTCTGTATATCATCGCTTTTGCAGTCAGGGCATACTTGCTCTTCCCTATTTTCCCCTACACCTGTAAGCAGGTCAAAATCTTTTCCACAACTATTGCATTTGTAATTAAAAACTGGCATCTTTTCCTCCTGTTTAATTTTAATCTTATAACATAAGAATATAATGATATTATTATATACATATAAACTGGCTTGTCAATAGTTTTTTAAAAATCTTTTTTTTGCAATATTAAAGCCTGGCGCCGGTTCCCTCCTTCTATGCCAGCCAATATAAATATGTGTAAAAAAAACAAAATAAAATGTAAAATTTACAGAATAATAGCTTAAGTTTAATAAAAATCCTTTTGTAGAAGTTGCAGCGCTAAAATGGCAATGCAGCAGGAAAACAGGGTAATGGTAATTTAAGGCAGCAGGGATGCAGGACAATAGAAACTCTAAATACTTAAACACATTCCTGGGAAACCTGACAGTCGGGGAGCTGGTAAGAAACGGGGTAACCCAATTCTGCATCTCTCCAGGCTCAAGGTCGACCCCACTTGTGGCAGCTGCTGCTGCAAACATCAAAGCTGTAAAAACTATAATATATGATGAAAGGAGCAGCGCTTTTTTTGCGCTTGGGTATGCCCAGGCAAAAAACATGCCTGCTGCAGTCATTACAACTTCTGGCACTGCTGTTTCAAACCTGTTTCCTGCAATTGTTGAAGCAGGCATGAATAAGGTACCTATGATACTTCTTACTGCCGACAGGCCTTTTGAGCTCCAGGATGTAGGCGCAAACCAGACTATAGACCAGGATAATATTTTCAGTAAATATGTCAAATGGTTCTGTAACATACCAAGCCCTGATAATAATTTAAACCCTGAAGTAATACTCTCAGCCATAGACCATGCTGTGTATCTCAGCAGGAAAAGTCCCGCAGGGCCCGTACATTTAAACTTCATGTTCCGCGAGCCTTTGGAGCCGCTTGATTTTCCTGAACCGGACAGGTTTTTATCTGCATCAGGGCCGCATACTTCATATGGCATACCTGTCATGCTTCCGGATATGGAATCTGCAGGACGCATTAGGGAAATCATAAACAACACTTCCAGGGGACTTTTATCTGTAGGAAGGCTTGCAAGCGATGAGGACAGGGAAGCAGTTTCAGGTCTTGCTGAAAAGCTGCAGTGGCCGGTTTATGCAGACATTACATCTGGACTGAGGCTGAATGGTTTCGGGACAAATATAATCAAACATTTTGACCAGGAGCTTATAGGCCATTCGGTCAATGAAGCGGCGGCCCCTGGCACAGTAATACATTTCGGCAACCCCATTACGTCAAAAAGATTTGCGCAATTCCTTGGCCAGAACAGGCCCCGGAACTTTATTGTAATAAAACCGGACAGCTCCCGCTATGATCCCATACATGCCGTGACAGAGTTTATAGAAGCAGATATATCACCTTTCTGTAATGCGCTTTCTTTGGTTATTGCATGTAACAGCATAAGATACGGACAGGAAATGAAAGATTTTAATAGCTTTTATGAGAAAAGCGCGGGACTGGCTCAACAATCAATAGAAACCTACTTTAGAAATGAATATGAAAGCGCAAATAACCCGCAGCAGCAGGGCCATTCAATCAGCGAGATATCGGTTGCCCGAATAGTCTCACGGCTTATAGCGCAGGGCTCTTCGCTGTTTCTTTCAAGCAGCATGCCGATAAGGGATATGGAGCTTTATGCTGCTGATGATGTCAGCAAAAAGATTTTAATCGGTACAAACAGGGGCGCCAGCGGAATAGACGGCATTATCTCGTCAGCTGCAGGATTTTCTGCCGGAAGCGGCCGGATGTGCACCCTCATTGCAGGAGACCTTGCATTCATCCATGACCTTAATGCCCTATCATTTTTAAGAAATGCGCCTTTACCGCTTATTATCATTATAATAAATAATCATGGCGGTGGAATATTTGATTTCCTGCCCATCTCTTCAAATAAAAGCATCTTTGAGAAATATTTTGTAACTCCCCATGATTTTAATTTTAAAGGCATTGCAAAAGATTTCAGGATTGATTATTTCAACCCTGCAACATGCCAAGAATTTGAATCAGTTTACAGGGATGCTTCTTTAAAAGCCGGCAACATTAAGGGTGTAAGAAGCACAGTCATAGAAATTGTAACAGACAGGAGATATAATTTCGATTTGCGAAGGAAAATAAAAAAAGACATAATCGACAAGCTCAATTCCGGAGGTATCCTTAATGAATAAGACAACAGGAAACAGCCAGTCAAGCATATCATGGAAAAGTCTTGGCAATTATACAGATATCAGATACCACAAGGCTGAGGGTATTGCAAAAATCACTATCAACAGGCCTGAGGTCAGGAATGCTTTCCGTCCTAAGACGCTCCAGGAAATTTCTATTGCTCTCAGGGATGCAGCTCTTGATACTGATATCGGTGTAATAATTCTTACCGGCGAGGGGGATAAGGCATTCTGTTCAGGAGGAGACCAGCGCATCAGGGGAAATACAGGCTACAGGGACACGAGCGGCGCTGAAAGCCTAAGCGCGCTTGAGCTGCAGCGCCAGATAAGGACATGTCCAAAACCTGTTATAGCAATGGTAGCAGGGTATGCCATCGGCGGGGGCAACGTTCTGCAGATTCTTTGCGACCTCACAATCGCAGCTGATAATGCAGTATTTGGCCAGACCGGGCCAAGGGTAGGCTCATTTGACGGAGGATATGGCTCAAGCTATCTTGCAAGGCTGGTGGGACAGAAAAAAGCGCGGGAGATATGGTTTTTATGCAGGCAGTATTCCGCCGGGCAGGCCCTTGCGATGGGAATGATAAATACTGTGGTCCCGCTATCCCGGCTTGAAGAAGAGACTGTCAAATGGTGCAGGGAAATCCTTGCAAATTCTCCAACTGCATTGCAGTGCCTTAAAGCCGCATTAAATGCCGATTGTGACGGCCAGGCTGGAATACAGGAGCTGGCAGGTTGCGCAACAATGCTTTATTACCAGAATCCTGAAGGGCAGGAAGGCCGGAACGCTTTTCTTGAGAAGAGGAAACCCCAGTTCAGGAAGATATGGAAAAAGCAAAGAGGCATTGAAAAGGAATGATATTTTGGCGGTCAATCATTCAAAAGCGTCAATATGGTTTCATGCCATAAGACCCAAAACATTACCCGCCGCACTGGCACCGGTAATCATCGGTCTTGCAATGGCATATGCCCGGACAAAGAGTTTTGGCGATGGCGGATTTAATATCTGGATAGCAGTAGTAACGGCAGTGTGCGCGCTACTAATACAGATAGGCACAAATCTTGCAAATGATTACTTCGATTTCATAAAGGGTACTGATAATGAAAAGAGGGTCGGCCCCATTCGCGCCACCCAGGCAGGCCTGGTCTCAAGACATGAGATGTTGCTTGCATTCATAATCACCTTTGCCCTTGCCGGTTGTTTTGGAATCATACTTATAATACAGGGTGGCTGGCCTGTGCTGGTTACAGGCATTGCGGCAATTATATGCGGGATTCTTTACACAGCAGGACCCCGGCCTCTTGGTTATATAGGACTTGGAGAGTTGTTTGTCCTGATTTTTTTCGGTCCGGTTGCAGTGGCTGGGACATATTATCTTCAAACCCTGGAAATTGAGCTCTGGCCTGTAATCATGGGAATTGCTGCAGGACTTTTTTCAACTGCAATACTTGTTGCAAATAACCTTCGCGATATTGAAACCGACCGCGCAGCAGGTAGAAAGAATCTTATTATCCTTTTTGGTTATAAATTCGGGGCGGCGCAGTATTATTTCTGCGTACTGGTTGCGTTCCTTATACCTGTAATTATTACGTTAATTACCAGGGCTTATTACATTTGTCTCATTTCGCTTCTTGCCATATTGCTGGAAATTAGACCGCTAAGAACGGTTGTTTCAAGACCCTTGCCCCCTCCTCCCCAAAAGTTAATTGTGGTGCTTGTTGAAACGGGGAGGGCCCTTCTTGTATTCAGCCTGCTGTTTTCGGCAGGATGGATTGCTTCAGTATAAAATTAGCCAGGACAGAGTTTAAATATGTCTCCGCTTATATCCCCAATCGCAACAAAATCAGACAAAGATATAACAAGCCCGGCTTCGGACTGCTCATCATATTTTTCCCTGTACTGGCTGTCAATAAAGCTAATATAACTGTTGAGCGCAAGATCGGATGGATAATCCAGGTACTTTCATTGCTCTGATATCATATATGGTTAATCAAGCTCATAAGATTTTATAAGTGAATTAATATATTTATCAATGCCCTGTAAAATATCATCAGAAAGGACAAAGTCATTTTTCTTTAGTTCATCAAGAAAATCTTTAAGAAGACTAACCGCAGTGGATCCGGGATTATTTTCAATTGTTTTTTTATAACTTTGTATTACCTCATCAAAAACAACATTAGTCGTATAGTCCCTGGTGGGTGTATTATTCTGGCCATAAATATATGCAGCAAAGTATTCCAGGAACAATTTGCTTACCTCTATTTTACCTGGGGTCTCATCAGGATATTTTACAAGATATTTTTCAGAATTTATCATCCTTTCAGCAAGCTCATCCCACGATATTACAAGGCCTGCATCTCTTGAATATACCTCATTGGATTCTGCCGCCCTCACATCCAGGTAATCATTGTATTCCTGGTCAAGATAACCGGAATATTTTTTCAGGTATTCAAAATCTATAATTGGATAAAAGGAACCCTCAAGGTTTATAAACTTAAAGCCGCCTTCAAACATTTTCCGGATGTCGTCTCTTAAAATTTCATCATCTATGTTATCCAGGTTCTCAATGATGAATTCATCCTCATTTGTAAAAGCTTCAATAAGCTTCTGCTGTCCGTCACCTTCAAACAGGTATTCCATATATATACCCTGGTAAACTTTTTGCAAATTTTCAAGTCCCTCCAGCATGACGGCCACTGTTTCTGGCGTGGCAAATTCTGTATTAGCATCAATATAGCCAATTAATCTATCCGGGGTGGGATCGGTTTCCAGCAGCGCATTAAACCCTGATATTATGCTTTCCTGGATTACTTCCTGGTTGGTTGGTTCGGCCTGGGTTTCAATAGTCTGCTCTTTTGATTCTTCGCTTCCTGCAACTGTTTCTGAAGTCACTGTTTCCAGAGGTCCTGTTGCTGCCGAAGCTTCGCTACCAGTACCCGGGCTTTCAGTTTTGCAGGCGGTCAAGGCAGCAGGAAAAATAAAAACTGTTGTAAGTAAAAATACTATTGAAGCATTAAAAATTATATTTTTTTTATTCTTTATATTCATCAGTTACCTCTCTTTTTTAATCGAAGGTATTCCGGCTTTAAAATGATCCCGTTTATAAAATTATTTGTTAAACAATTAATTCTTACTTATTTTTCTATTTGATTCAAGTATTTCTTTAAAACTTAAATTAAAACCACGCATCAAATACTTTTCCCCTGCCTGCCTGTAAAATTATATTTCTATAATCTATAATTATGCCATGATTTGCAGCAATATGAATACAGGTACGGTGTTTATGGATTTAAATATTTTAATGCCTGAAGCTGTTAATACTATTAATTTATACAGCTATGAACTTGCCCTTTCAAAACCGCTTATAGTAAAGGGGCATGTGCTAAAAGTCAGGCAGGGAATAATATTTGAAATCATAACTGCTGGCGGAACACGCTCATGCGGTGAGATATCTCCTCTTCCCCACTTCAGCAGTGAATCTTTCAAGGATGCTGCTGCCCAGGCAAAACTTGTAAGAGATATGATTTTAAACAGGCATAAGAAAACCCGGCAAAAACCCGGCCCTAAAACAGGAGGACTGCTTCCCTCTGTCCGGAACGGTCTTGAAATGGCAGTTTTCAATCTGGGCTATATTAACAGCCTTAAAAAAAATACAGAAATACCTGGAAGCCAGAAGACGCTCAATCCAGGCCAGCGCATCCTCCGGGAGAATGTTACTCCTGTGCTATACCTCCCTCTAAACGGCCTTATATCTTTTGGAGCTAACGCAACTCAGGATGAAATGCAGAATGAGGCAGCAAGAATAATTAAGGATGGTTATAAAACTGTTAAAGTCAAAGTGGGACGGCAAAGTGTTGACGATGATATTTCAATGATAGCTGGACTTTGCAATATTTTTAACGGAGGCTTAAGATTAAGGCTTGATTCAAACTGCTCCTGGAGCCTTAATGAAGCGTTACATTTTGGCAGGAAAATTTCTCAAATCGGAATCGATGGATTTATAGAATATATTGAAGACCCATTGAAAAATCTTGAGGACCTTCACAGTTTCTACGAGCAAACCGGAATACCCGTTGCGCTTGATGAGACAATAGAGGAATTTGAAAATAAATATGGTAGATTTGCCTGCAGCAGTAAAGAAAACTTTGTCGGCGGGAGCCTTAGAGAAAGAGATAAAACCTCTTTTCCCTTTCTTAAAGCAATAATAATTAAGCCAACAATTGTCGGCGGATTTTACAGGTCTGAAGAGCTTATTGATTACTGCCGCAGAAAAAGCGTCACTCCTGTTTTAAGCAGCACTTTTGAAACCGGCCTTGGGATCTCCTCAATAGTCCTTTTTGCAAAAGCCCAGGGTCTTCTTGGAATTGCTGCCGGACTCGATACGCTGAACTGGTTTAAATCAGATATAATAAATGACAGGCTTTCAGTCAAAGATGGCAAGCTTTGCATCACAGAAGCAGAAAAAGCTCTGACGGATATCGATTTTAATAAGCTGGTTCTTTTAGATTAAGGCGGTGTTATGCTTGAAAAGCTCCAAATAAGGCCCGGGGAAAGGATTGCAATAATAAGCGAGAATTGCCCCGAATATGTAAGGGCAATAATTGATTTGTGGCAGGCGAAAGCGACGGTTGTGCCGGTAAACCCGTCATACCCCCTGCAAAAGATAATTGATGCGATAAGCATTGCATCCTGCAATCGAATGATACTGGGATATCGCCGGGATGGAAGCATAATACCCTGGAAAAAGAGTCCGGATCTTATAAAAAAAACATATCATTTTGAAGAGCTTGACACAGCAAGTAAACCCGGCGCCAGGAACAAATCCGGTGACGCCTTGGCCCTTATAAAAGTCTGCATACCCAATATCAGATCCCTGCTGAATAATAGTGCAAGCATAATCTTTACATCAGGCTCTTCAGGCAGCCCCAGGGCAGCGCTTCACACAATTGCAAATCATTATTACAGCGCCCTTGGTTCAAATGAAAATATAGGCTTTAATGAGGAAGATACCTGGTTATTAAGCCTTCCTCTCTATCATATAAGCGGGCTTTCCCTTTTAATGCGCGCAAAAATAGGCAGGGGGAATATTGCAGTACCCAGCTCAATACAAATGGACTACTCTTTATCACAACTGCTAAGTTATTCTTCTGTTACCCACGTCTCTCTTGTGCCTGCCCAGTTATTCAGGATAATACAGGATAATACCGGATTAAAATCCTTAAAAAGAATCAAAGCTCTGCTGGTCGGCGGCGGGACAATGTCAACATCACTTTTAGAGGAATGCCAAAAAAACAGGCTCCCTATCTTCAAGTCATACGGCTCGACTGAAATGACATCTCAGATAACAGCTACGTCTCCGGGAGATTCTTTAAAACATATGCAGACATCAGGCAAGCTGCTGAAGTACCGGAAACTAAAAATTGCGCCGGATGGCGAAATACTTGTTAAAGGGATGACCCTTTTTAAAGGCTACCTTTCAAAAGCCGGGGCAGCTTCCCGGCCAAACCGGGACTGTTTGCCGCCAGGCACTTTACTGCCCACTGATAAGAATGGATGGTTTTATACAAAAGATACAGGTTTTCTTGATGCTGAAGGATATCTTACTGTTACAGGCAGGAAGGACCTTATGTTTGTCTGCAGGGGTGAAAACATATATCCTGAAGAAATTGAAAATGCAATACATCAGTATCATGGGGTTGAAGAAGTTGTTGTGGTGGCTGTTCCAGATAAAATATCAGGAAAAGTGCCGTTTGCATTTATCAGGAGTTCCAAAAACAATAAAACTGATTTTGTGGAGCTGAAAAAATACCTCAATTTAAAAATCGAGAGGTTCAAAATACCGAAGTTTTTTTATGACTGGCCGGCAGACTCAAATAAGCCATTAAAACCTGACAGGGAAGAAATGGCGGGTATGGCCAGGAAATTAATAGAGTCTACGCCCTTTCGAGGATAAGGTTTGTAAGTTTGTTTATGCTTGCTGCAATAGTCGACCTGGGATAACTATCTATAATCGGTTTCCCCTTATTGATTGAAAGCGGCACCATTATGCTGCTTGGTATCAGGATATCGATTTTTGTAAATATTGTTTCTTCAATATCTGCAACCTCAATACCGACCTTGGTATTTGACCTGTTAACGATTGTTATGATCTTTTCTGAAGGAAACTTTAATTGTTCAAGCAGTTTTAAAGATATTTTCAGATTCTTAATATTTGAGACATCCATGCTGGCAATAATGCACATGAGATCGACTTTTTTTAACAGGGCCAGTACTTCTTCCGAAAACCTTGGAGGTGAATCGATTACTATATAATCAAAATTCCTGCTTAAAGCATCAAAAATTTTAATGGTAGTTGAAAGGTCTATTGATTCAGCCTGTGAAGGATCCAGTGGGGCCGGCAATATTTTTATGCCAGACGAATGAACTACCAGGAAACTGTTTAAAAATTCAGGATTTATTTGTTCCAGTAACATGGACAGGTCAAAAATAGTCTGCTTTGGAAATACATTTAATAGCAGTGATGCATCTCCGTAATCATAATTCAAATCAAACAAAACAACATTCTTGCCTGAACGCTTACGGATATTGATAGCAATGTTACTGGCAACAAATGACTTTCCTGAACCACCTTTAGTTCCAAAAACCATTACGGTTTTAGCGCGTGCATTGTTTTTGTTCCCAAATAATGTTGATTCTTCCTTCATATTCAAAAGCATATGTTTAAGTATTTTATTTAACTTCCCAACCGATTCTTTCAGTTCCGTGAAATCAAACGGAAACTGCAATACATCCGAAACGCCGAGTTTTATGGCATTCTTGAGCAAATCACCGGTGACTTTGCCGGATAGTATTATCAGCATCACTAACCTGAGGCTATACTCATAGTCCTTCACTATACTTTCTATATCTTTGAAAGCAAAATCAGGACCTACCATTACGATACAAGGTCTTCTTTCAGCAAGAATCATCCTCAGGTCATTTAATTCGGTAGAAACATTTGAAACCTGAAGGTCAGTATACTTTTTAAGTGAGCTGGCTACATTATCAGCGTTTTCTTTTGAGCTGCCTATCAGTATTAATGGTACATTTTCTATATTTGTCATCTTTGCGTAACTTCTCCAGTCTGGTCTTGCCTCTCTATTTTATAACAAATAATATAAAATCCGACAATACAATCACGTTTGAAGGCACTTTATATTAGATATTATAATAGTTATAATATCTAGAATATTTATCGGCAGAATACTGGTAAAAACTTAAATATTAATTGGCTAATTTTTAAATATAAAACATATAAAGGTTTTAAAACGTCTAATTATTAATATTTCATTAAGCTTTGCATATATTTCAAGTATTTAAAGATTTGGAAAATAAACAAAATAGGTTTTTAATGAGTGCCTTATGAGTGCTTTAAAAGATAAAACCAATACCCTTCTTTATAACCTGGCCGCTGATTTAATGTTTAAAAGGCCAACCAGGAAATACCTGGTTAGATTGATGGAGAAAAAAGTGGCATCAGCGCTCGAACCAGGTAAAAATAGTCAATTTCCCAAAAGCAGTAAAAGGATCCTGCGCGAAAAAAAACTGATTGCTCTTTCAATAATACAGTCACTTGTCCATTCCATAGAAAGCGGCAATCTTAACCGGAAAGTGGCGCACGCTATCTTTAATTTATGGATTGATGTCATGGCAAAACCGCGGCAGTCAAATGAAGCTGTAAGACATTTTTACGGGGAAAACGGGTATTATCCGCCATGGTTTCTTGTAATAAGCCCGGGCCATGCCTGCAATCTTAAATGCAATGATTGTTACGCAAGCTCCGCTTCCTCAGATGGCACAAAACTTGACTGGGAGATCATGGACAGGCTTATATCAGATGCAAAAAAGATCTGGGGTATTAAGCTGGTCGTTTTTTCAGGCGGGGAACCTTTTATATATCGCTCCAATGGAAAAGATATCCTGGATATAGTTAAAAAAAATCCGGACATGCTTTTTCTTGCTTTTACCAATGGCACGGTGCTGGACAGGGATTTAACGGAAAAAATTGCTGCGTATAAGAACCTGACTCCCGCTTTTTCAGTGGAAGGGCTGCAGGAAGCAACTGACAAACGGCGTGGAGCAGGCGCTTTTGAAAAGGTCCTTAACGCAATGGAACTGATGAGAAATGCAGGAGCTCCGTTTGGAATATCTGTTACTGTCAATCGCGAAAATTACCAGGATATACTGGGCGATGAATTCCTCGATTTCTTCTTTAACATCCAGGGTGCGTTCTATGGTTTTTACTTCCAGTACCTGCCCATAGGGAAGAATTCAGATTTTAACCATATGCCCACCCCGGGGCAAAGACTTGAATTCTGGAAGAATATATGGGGGGTCATTGAACGAAAGAAACTATTCCTTATTGATTTCTGGAACCATGGGACTCTTGTAAAAGGATGTATTTCTGCAGGAAGAGACGGAGGGTATTTCTATGTAGACTGGAACGGAAGTGTAATGCCGTGTGTCTTTACGCCATATAGCGCAGGAAATATAATCGAACTCTATAATAGCGGCAAGACTCTTGAAGATGTATGGAACTTGCCATTCTTTGCGTCCATAAGGAAATGGCAGGTTGAAAACGGTCACGGGACCTGCAACCCGAAAGATCCTGGCAACCTGCTTACACCCTGCCCGTTCCGTGACCACTACCAGCAGTTTATGAAGTGGCTTGATGAATATGACCCTGAGGATGAAGACCTTC
>CAYGYY010000056.1:0-13257 GCA_964354265.1 uncultured Actinomycetota bacterium | reverse complement strand
AGTTTGCAAAAGTGTCAGGAAGGTCTTTAAGATCTGCAATCCAAGAAAAGTATTTAATACTATAGAAAAGAAAAAAAAATAACTGGAGTTGTTCTTATTTATTATCTTTAACATATCCCCCCCCTAATATATTAAATGATATTATTTTAATTATTATTGTTTTCCATGTTTTTGGTATTTATCTTTTAATTTATTTTAACGTACTCAGGGGATGGAGTAATTACGTTGAGTTAATTATATAAAACAAGTCTTACGTGTTTTTTGTATCAATAACACACTATTAAAAACATAAAAACCGGCCCTATTAGCCGGTTTCGCTTTTAGCTCCACTCTGTATAAGCGCCCATTTAAAAACAGAGTCTCATAGCTTCTAATTTTATTTGAATGTATTTTTAAAAAATTTTTCTTAATTTTAATTATATGTATATTATTATTATTGTCAAATTTCTAATACTAATATCATATATTTAAAATTTAAGATCTCTCCAAATATATTTAATTGATGAAGGCATTCATTTATCCTATCGATTTTAATTTTTTTTTAATATAGAATTTTTATATTTATATAATATAACTCAAGTGGATTTAAATATATTTCTAAGAATATTAAATGAAAGCCTTAAACTCAAGCAGAAAAGAATTAAAATATTATATTAATTATATTGATTATTTAAATCTTAAAAGTAGATTATCCAGTATTTTTTTAAGAGACAAAAACAGTAATCAGGAAGGTCATTACCACATAAGAAGCCTTTATTTTGACAACAAATCAAATGATAGCTATTTTGAGAAAATCAGCGGAATAGAGCGCAGGAATAAATACCGGATCAGGATATACAACCTTTGGCCGGATCCAGTCAAGCTTGAAATAAAATCAAAAATTAACAATGTTATTTTTAAAGAGTCGGTAATTATTATCAAAACTGATATTGATAAAATAATATCAGGAGATTATGACTGTCTTTTATATTACAGGAATTCAACTGCAGGCAAAATATATGGTGAATTTACTAAAGATTTCTACAAACCAGTTATAATAATAGATTATAAAAGGGATGCTTATTATCTTGATCTTAATAATATTAGAATAACTTTTGATTTTAATATACAAAAAGAAGAAATCAATTTAAATGATTTATTTAATACCGATTTAAATATGTCCCCTGTCCTGTATAGCAATAAAATTATAATGGAAATAAAGTTCAATATTTTTTTACCTTCATGGGTAAAGAATTTACTGCAACTTCCAAGATTAGAAAGGTGCGCCATAAGCAAATATACATTATCAAGATATATAGAGAATTAAAATATGTATGAAAGGATACAGCATTGGAAACTATAACTTTTCAGAAGCTAATAGACTCAATAGGGCTTGATAATATAGTCCAGATAAACACCGCTCTAAACATCTGGATGATACTGATAAACATGGCCGTTGCATTTGTCCTTGCTCTTTTTATCTACTTCATATACAAGATTACATTTACAGGTGTTCTTTATTCTAAAAGTTTCAATATAACCCTGATTTTAGTATCCCTTGTCACTACTGCAGTAGTAATGGTAATTAGCTCAAATATCGTTTTAGCCCTTGGTATGGTGGGGGCGCTGTCAATTGTCCGGTTCAGGATGGCAGTAAAAGACCCGAAAGACATTGGCTTTGTTTTCTGGGCGATAACAAATGGCATTATATGCGGAACATCTGCATACAGCCTTGCTGTTATTTCTGTGCTCTTTATAGGCCTTGTAGTGTTTGTGCTCTCCAAAAGAATAAAGTTTATCGAACCCTACCTTTTAATCATTGAATACAAATCCCCAGATATACAGGATATAGAAGGCATTTTAAAAAAATATACTATTCTGTATAAATTAAGATCAAAAATAATAGACAGCCAGAAAAGCCAGATAATAATGGAGATAAAGATAAAGAAGGATAAAACCCAAGTACTTTTAAACGAGATTAGGGACTTAAAAGACTTAAACCTTGTAAAGCTTGTATCTTATGAGGGCGACCTGGAAGAAGGATAATGTTTAAAAAGAGAGACATCATCATTATATCCGTGCTGATACTGCTTACAGCAGTATCTATAGCACTATTTATCCTTACCAGGCAACAGCTAAAAATCGGAGACACAGTTGCAAAAATAGACAATAGCACTAAGAAAATATTTGTATCCCTTCCAGAGGGTTCTTCCACAACCCAAAAAATATATTTTAACTTTCCCTTTAAAAACAACTCTGTAAGCATAAAGAAGATATCATCAGGCGGCAATAATAATCCCAGCGATACAGAAGAGATAAATCTGCAAAGCGGAGCACCCTTTGATTTTGAGTCTTTTATCTTTCACTCCAAAGTAATAGTAAAATCAGGCAGCTTCTCTGTCGAGTATGATATGTGGGTAACAACAGGAGATGTGCCGATACTTTTAATTGATGCAGGACAGAATATAAAAGATGAGCCCAAGTCAGACTGTAAAATCAGCATATTATCGGGCAAGTACAGGCAGAATATAGGTTTGGCAGACTCAGAAATAGAGCTAACAGACATAGCTGGTGATGCTGAAAAATACTCCTATAGTTTAAATATAAAGGAAAATAATATAACAGGAGATGTGCCGCGCTTACTTGACTTAGAGGTTTCAAAAAGGTTTAGCCTATCAGCCTTGTATCCTGATAGTTCATGCTTAAGACAAAAGATTGCATACGACCTTTTTGAATCATTTTCAGAAAACAATGTTACCCCTGAGTCAAGGTTTGTAGAGTTGTACTTAAATGGAGAATATCAGGGGGTCTACCTTCTTTCAAAAAGAGTAGACAGGCAGATGCTTTCAATTTCAGGTTATGACAAAAAAGATACAAAACACAGTGTGATATATGAAGCATCAGGCAAAGAAGCTGACTTTACAAATCAAACGGAGGGGTTTTCCCAGATAGAGCCGGACTATGAAAATGACGGACCTTACCTTAAGCCCTTAGAAGAGCTTATTGATTTTATCGCCAGTGCAGATACAGAAACTTTTCTGGAAAAAGTAAATGAAATAATAGACATTGACAACCTTGTAGATAACCATATCCTTTTTCTTTTGAGTGGTTCCGCCAATGAGCTTGCCTCAAACCAGTATATATACAGGGATAATCAGGATAAAAGCAAGTTTAAGTTCTGCCCGGGCGACTATTATAACTACTCATTTGGAATTGATAAGAAGAACATAAGCCCGACAGATGTTTTCTACCCTACAACACTTTATAACAGGCTGTATGAAGACGAAGCATACAGGGATATGCTAAAGGATAGGTGGAATTATTTAAAAAAGGAGATATTAACTGCAGATAATGTATATAAGATGATAGAGACAAATGAACTTCTTCTTAAGGATTGCAGCGATAGGGACTCTAAAAAGTGGTACTTAAAAAGCGCTGAATATTCTGGAGACATTAAATACATAAAAAATTTCATAAAAGAAAGAATTACCTGGCTTGATAGCTTTATAAATAATCCTCCTATTTTAAAGATAGGGGAAGCATATGCGTTTATAAACGAAAAAAACAGCACAATATTCTGTTCTCTGCCCGTTAATTCAACCACAAAGCAGAAAATATCATGGGAATTTGATGATGGTACCAGGATATACCTTGAACCTCTAAGCTGTGGCAAATACATTAATTTTAAGAATGACTTTGATAAATATGAAGATATGACCGAAAGTGGCAGGAATAATTCAAATATAATTATAAATTTAGATTCACCTCTAGAAGGAGAATCTATATCAGTGAAAGAAGAAATACATGGCTGGGTTCTAAATCCTGAACTTAAAAACCCCAGCGGTATAGATAAGATACTTGTTTTTGACGGTCCCTTAAAAACCAAAGAAAATTTTTTAGGTGCAGCAGATATTGATATAGAATATAACTCTGACCAGTCTTATAAATACTCTAAATTTAATCTACTTATAGATACGCTCTTTCTAGAAAACGGAAATCATGAATTATATATTTACACATACGATAATGAAGGCAATTATTCAATTTTTTCAAGGCAGTTTCAAGTTTCTCACTATTCTAATAAAGTGTTCAAGCTAAAAGAAGTTACAACTACCAGGCTGTCAAATGGTGAGATCCATGACTTCAGGGAATTCATTTATCATGGGATTATGACCATTAAAAATAACAATAATGAAAAACAATACGATTTTTATTTAACTACATCGGATACACCTATTGTTATTATAAAATCAGAAAATGATTATATTCCGGTAAATACTAAAATCAATGCAGGCATGCAAGTAATTTATAATGATTCAAATGAAAAAAACTACATTAATGCTTCTGTTTTTGATTTCGATGGGGAAATAGGTATTGAAATGAGAGGAGCAAGTACTCTTCGTTTTCCTAAAAAACAATATTCTATAGAGACCAGGAATAAATATGATAATGATGAGAATGCATCCCTTTTAGGGATGCCAGCAGAGGCTGACTGGATCCTAATTGCTCCCTATTCTGACAAGAGTTTAATCCGGATTCCGCTTGCATTTAACTTAAGCAATCAGATAGGTCTCTATGCGCCAAGAACTAAATTTGTGGAAGTATTTTTAGATAACGGAAAAGACCAGATAATGGTAGAAGACTATAAAGGATTATATATTTTAACTGAAAAAATAAAAAAAGATAAAGACAGGGTGGATATTGAGAGTCTGTTTTCAGATGATGAAGATTTATTATCAGGGGGTTATCTTCTGGAAATGGTTCCATCCAGTCATAGTGATACAAATGAATCGGTTATAGAAACAGTGATGAACGAGCACTATATAATAAAATATCCAAACAAGAACAAAATTACTCAAAAACAGAAAGAGTGGATTACTGACTATATGAGTTCATTTGAAAGAGCTTTATTTGGTGAAAGCTTTAAAGACAAAAAAGAAGGATACTTGAAATATATAGATATAGATTCATTTATCGACTATATTATAATCAATGAATTATTTAAGAATAATGATATTTTTTATAAAAGTACATTTATAAGTAAAGATAGAAATGGCAAATTGAAGCTAGGTCCAGTATGGGATTTTGATCTTTCAGCTGGCAATATTACTCAGGATCCCAATGATCCAATAAACCTGCCGGGAGGATTCGGATTCCTGAAGCGCAGAATCTGCAACAGACTGTTTCTGGACATGTATTTTACGGATAAATATATAGCAAGATGGAAAGAGCTCAGAGAAGACGTTCTTAATGATGATAATATTAAAGATACTATTAATTTAACGATTGCTGAATTGTCTGTAGCACAAATAAGAAATTTCCAAAGATGGCAGATCCTTGGAATACCTGTTTGGCCAGGCCCACCACCATATAATAAAACATATAAAGAAGAAGTGGAAAAATTAGAGAGATGGCTCCTTGTCAGAGCCGAATGGATTGACAATAATATAGATTCACTTCATCATGAAATGGTATGTGCCGATGTATTTATAAATGATAATAATTGCTTTGAATTTACTTTTTTTTATACATATGACGATAACAATTGGGTAAAGATATATGATATGAATGGCAATGAGGTATTCTCCTTAGATATTCCACCTGAGATACAAAACTTTGAAGCATGCCTTTCTGATGGAACCTACACAGTAAAAACATTCCACGACAGCTTTGATAAACCAATACAGGAGTTTGTGATAGGAAAACCTTAAAGCATATTAAATATTTTACTACTATGAAATTTCGAACCATTTTGTTTATACAGCCTCGTAATCGAAAAACTCTGGAAGCTTAAGCCTGTAATTTGGAGACGAGATTATTAAAAATATAATTGCTATAAGATATATTACTCCGTTGAAGATATAATTACCCAACTACTTTTACTCTTTTTCCTCTTTTTTTACTTTAATTCAATACAGTTTCCACAGCATAAAGGAACACAGATACCACATCCATCACATTTATCTATATCGATTTCCATGCGATAACCCAAGGGCTCGTTTGTGTCCTCTAACCATATAATTGCCTTAGCGGGGCATTCAATTAATGGTTTGCACATTGTTTTTTCTGCAGGACACTTTTCTTTAATTATATATGCTTTCATTTTATTTCATTACCTTTCTGATAATATTTATAACCTCCTGAAGCATGCACCCAGTACTTTTATTTTCATTTTAAAACCTGGTGCATGAGCACTGGCAAATTATTAATATTCATTACCATTTAAATTATATTTATTTCAGGTTCTACGATAACTTCAGCCTTAATCGATTCAGCAATCAGGCTGTATTTTCTTGCTGATTTTATAACGCTATTTATTTTTTCAACAGTAGTGTTTCTTGCAGTTATTTTTAGCTTTAAAACAACTTCTTCAAATATGGAAGTCTTGTCCATAAACTCGGCAACTTTTCCGGATGCTTCGCACTCAAATGATAAAAGGTTGATTTTGTATCTCTCTGCAGCCCAAATAAACATCATGAAATAGCAGGTATTTATTGCAGCCATGAAGGCATCTTCGGGTGTTAGAACATCAGAATGGCCATGAAGAGAAGGCGGAGCTGAAAAATCAAGCTCAATACCATTTTCCATTTTAATATGGCCTTTATGGCCGCCAAGCCATTTTGAATGATTCTTATAAATAAATGTTGCCATTTAATCCTGCCCTTCTTTTAAAATCTTATCTACATTTTTTTCGATTTCATCGGCAACTCTTTTGGCTATTTCTTTTTCCTTATCATTTAAATTTCGCCTGTTAGTAAGATTTTCGCCCTCTTTTATAAAATCTTTGACATTTATTGAATGAGTCACTTTGCCTGAGAATTTTTCAGTGGCTTTTTTTGCGCAAAGCTTTTCACAGCCGTCAACTGTAATTGTAGGATAGTTTTTTGCAAACATTCTGTCACCTTCACCCCCGGCAACATATAGGGGCAGGCATATGGTTGTAGTATCAAAAGGTTTTTGCTTTAAAAGTACTTCAAGTGTTGCAAGTCTGGATATTGAACCTTCAGGCAGATTTTCACCACTGCAGGAAACAATACCCACTTTTTTGTGTTTATTTTCTATTTCAGTCTTATCTATTATTTTATTATCCATAGCCTTAAAAACTCCCTTTAATGATTATTCTCTTTCTCTGTTACTTTTTTATTTTTGGTTAAATCTTCTACATCTTTTGCAATCTTATCTGAAATTGTATCAACCAGTGCTTTGCCGCTATTTCCAATATCAATTAATCCCTGGGGTTTTTTATCCGGGTTGGCAGCAGCAAATTTTAGTATCATATAGTTTTTGTCTGGAGTCTTACCATACTGTTCTACATTTTTTTGAGCGCAATGTTTTGCACAACCATCAAGTGTTATGACATAGTTATTTTTAACTTTTTCAATTGTTTCCTCATCACCAGATGTAAGTGCGGCAAGGCACACTGTTTCAGCTTTATCTTTTGCCAAATTTTCAATTATTTCATGTGTTGTCTCTCTTGATACTGTGCCAATGGGTTTTCCTATCCCGCTGCATGGTATTACGATAACTTTTTTATCACGACTCACTTTTTAACTTATCTCCTTCTTCTGCCACTTTTAATTTCATAAAATCAAAATAATTCTTGCTGTCCATTAAACTTGCCTTATCTTTTTCAAAATCATCAAGTTTTATTTTTAGCAACCAGCCATTTTCATAAGGTTCTAAATTTACAAGTTCTGGAGAGCTGTTCAATTGTTTATTTAGCTCTATTATTTCTCCGCTTACCGGTGAAGTAAGCTCAAAAGATACTTTCATTGTTTCTATATCTCCGATAGGATCACCCTGTTTTAGCTTTATGCCTATACCGAATAAAATAACAGAGGCAACATCTCCGTTTAACGTCTGAAAAAAATCAGTAACACCTACGGTTGCAACATTATCAGTCTTTTCAACCCAGCAGCCAGCCTGATGGTAGTAGATTTCACTTTTAACCTTAAAAATGAACTTATCATATGCGTATTCCTCATAACTCATTGTAAGTCTCCTTTCATTATGTTTACTAATTTTTAAAAATTGCATTATAGAAAAATAATGTATTTACAACAATAAATTTAATATGCTATTATATCTAAATATTTAGATTTATCAATAACACTTTAATGGTGGTTTGAAAATAATTTATTTGAAAGAAAATAAGGAGAAATTATGGCAGACGAGGCTGTAAAAAGATTATCTTTTCTTGACCGTTTCCTGACACTGTGGATCTTTGTTGCAATGGCAGCAGGAGTAGCGCTTGGTTATTTTTTTCCAAGTGTTGCCAATTTAACTAATAAGTTATCAGTAGGGACTACCAATATCCCTATAGCGATAGGCCTTATATTAATGATGTATCCTCCGTTAGCTAAAGTAAAATATGAAGAACTAAAAGATGTTTTTAAAGACTGGAAAGTCCTGGGACTTTCCCTTGTCCAGAACTGGATTATTGGTCCCATTCTTATGTTTTTACTTGCGATAGTATTTCTCAGAGCTTATCCTGAGTATATGGTCGGCGTTATATTGATCGGGCTTGCGCGTTGCATTGCGATGGTTATAGTCTGGAATGATCTGGCAAGAGGCGACACCGAGTATGCTGCAGGCCTTGTAGCGTTTAATTCTATTTTCCAGGTATTTTTTTACTCACTTTTTGCATATTTGTTTATAACAGTTCTTCCAAAATATTTTGGCGTTCAAGGCGCCGTTGTTGATATATCTATCGGGGAGATAGCAAAAAGCGTAGGCATTTATCTTGGGATACCTTTTGTGGCAGGGCTGCTATCCAGGCTGATACTGGTAAGAATAAAAGGCAAGGAGTGGTACGATAATGTTTTTATACCCAAAATAAGCCCGATTACTCTAATTGCCCTTCTATTTACAATAGTTGTCATGTTTTCTCTAAAGGGCGAATATATTGTAAGTTTACCGCTGGATGTGCTGCGTATTGCTGTACCTCTTCTTATTTACTTTCTTGTCATGTTTATAGTCTCATTTTTTATGGGAAGAGCAATCAAAGCCGGTTATGCAAAATCAACCACTCTTGCATTTACTGCAGCAAGCAACAATTTTGAGCTTGCAATAGCAGTATCAGTAGCTATATTTGGAATTGCATCAAGCCAAGCATTTGCAGCAGTAATAGGCCCGTTAATAGAAGTCCCTGTTATGATTGGCCTGGTAAACCTTGCCTTTTATTTTAAACGCAAGTTTTTTAAAGATGAAAAGGTGGAAGGGACTATAGCAAGTTGCAGGACTGGCAATGAAAAAAAATTATAAGATAATAAACAGTTATTTGTCCAGTATAACATAATGGATTAAAAACTCTGGTTAAAAGATTTAAATAAAGGGAGCACAGATGAAACAGATAATGAAAATATTAAAAGCTCTTGCAGATGAAAACCGTTTAAGAATGATTTGCCTGCTTTACCATAAAAGTGGATTATGCGTATGTGAAATCCAGGAAATAATCGGTCTTTCTCAACCCACTATATCTTTTAATCTTAAAAAACTGGAAGAAGCTGAAATAATAACCTATAGCAAAAGTGGGTTATGGGTAAATTATGAAATTAATAAAAATCTGGATACCAATCTTAAAAATACCATTAATCTGCTGGTTGATGGGGCAATGAAAGATAAAAAGATAAAAGAGGATTTAAAAAAAGCAGAAAAAATCTCAAGACTCGAAATATGTAAAAAATAGGAAAGATTGATTAATTTCTAAAAATTATATTATATAAAAATTGAAGTTAAGTTTGAGGAGATATGACAATGGCAAAAAATAATAATCATAAAAAGGTAATAATTATATGTACAGGCAATTCAATTAGAAGTCAGATGGCAGAAGGTTTTTTTAAAAAATATAGAAAGAATTGGAAAGTAGAAAGTGCCGGCATATCTCCTAAAGGCCTAAACCCATATGCAGTTAAGGTAATGATGGCAAAAGGAATTGACATATCAAAACAAAAATCAAAAAATCTGGACCAGTTCATTAATTATAAATTTGATTATGTTATAACAGTGTGCGATAGCGCTAAAGAGAACTGCCCTTATTTTCCTGGTGGGGCCATATATATACATTGGGGCTTTCCAGACCCAGATACTTTTATTGGAAATGAAGAAGATAGAATAAATGAATTTAGAAAAGTCAGGGACGCAATAGAAAATAAAATCTTAAATTTTCTAAAAGATGAAATTATTAAGTAAAAATAAAGGAATTAATTGTGAGAGAAGAAAAAATTAAAAAAATAGTAAGAGAAAGCTATGCAAAGATTGCAGGCAGTGGCTCCTGTGGTTGCGTACCCGCTACTGACTGTTGCGGACAGTCGGGTATGGAAAAAGAAATCAGTACAAATATGGGTTATTCCCAGGAAGATGTGGATAAGGTTCCGGAGGGTTCTAACCTGGGGCTTGGTTGCGGAAATCCCATAGCTATGGCATCGCTTAAAAAGGGTGAGGTTGTTTTAGATTTGGGTTCAGGAGCAGGTTTTGACTGCTTTTTGGCCGCTGAAAAAGTTGGAGTTGAAGGTATGGTAATAGGTGTTGATATGACTCCTGAGATGATTGAAAAGGCCAGGGAAAATGCTCAAAAAGGAAATTATAAAAATGTCCAGTTCAGGTTAGGAGAGATTGAAAATTTACCAGTTGCCGATAACACAATTGACATAATCATATCTAACTGTGTAATAAACCTTTCCCCTGATAAGGATAGGGTTTTTGCAGAAGCTTTCAGAGTTTTAAAACCAGGTGGAAGATTAATGGTTTCAGACATTGTTTTAACCAAGGAACTACCTGATTTTATTAAAAACGATATGTCTGCTTATACCGGTTGTATTTCAGGCGCAATAATTAAGGATGATTATTTAAATATGGTAAAAAATGCCGGTTTTACGGATGTAAAGATAGTCGATGAAACTTGCTTTCCGCTTAAATATATTAAAAGCGATAATACAGCTGTAATATTTGAAAATGAATTAAATTTATCTGAAAATCAGGTTAAGGATTTAGAGGATTCAATTTTAAGCATAAAAGTTTCTGCTTCAAAGTAAAAGAAAAGATTTTACACTTTTTTAACCGGGTGTTTATAGTTGGAAAATAATTATTGATATAATAAAAAGATAAGGATTAAAGTCTTGTAAATCATGGTTGGCTAAAATAATTGAAATGAGTGATTCTATAATATTTAGGTAATTACCTTATTCTTTATCAGGAAACCGTTTATATCTTTCTGAATATATAATATAATTTTTTCATTATAGTAATCTACGAATGCAAACCGAAGAGCAACCAAGTCTAATCAAGAGATCCTGCCTCTATTATTGTCAGATTCAAAAAACATTATTTAAAGAAAGTGGGTAAAAATATGAAAGCAATTACTGTTGAACCAGGAAGGCTTTGCTGTATTGTAATCAGTACTCCACTTTTTAATCAGTGCACTGGTTTCCTGCATAGCATCAAAGATCTCACCGTTTAACAATTTATCCCCCATCTTTCCATTTAAATGATTCAAAAAACAAGGGCCATGATAAGAAATAAAGAAATTTTAAAGCTTTTTTTTAAATCTTTAGTGTTTTAAGTCTTGACAATTTAAAATGATTGTAATGCATTGTAATTTATCTCTTTTTAAAAATCTTTCGTAATTACATTCTATATAATGCAGATAAATACATTAATGTATATGGATAATTTTATAAAATATTTTGCTTCACAGATATATTTTAACAATACTGACAAGAAATCTTCCATTTGTTGATGGAAATAAACGGACATGTCTTTTTACCGTACTTGTTTTTCTTGAGCTAAATAATATTAAACTAAATTTTACATAATCAGAACTGGTTGAACTCGGAATTGGAATTCTGAACAAATAAAGAATTGGATTTTAAAACATAAAATGGTTTAATGGTCCAATCTAGTATTGATTGGCTGCCCAGTATTTTGAAATTTTGAACCAATTTTTAAAGATATTGATCAGATTAAAATATTTTTTAAAGTGAATTGATGTTTGTCATAATAAAATTATAATTGTGAAAAAATAAACAATAATACCAAAGAAAGGGAGAGGTGGTTAGTAATGATAGCTTTTTCAGTATTTTATCCATATAAAAAAGATTCACATTTCGATATGGACTACTATCGTAATGAACATCTGGGGATAATAAAAAGACATTTTGGTGATACCTGCAAGGGGATTCTGGTGGTAAAAGGTAATCATAAGGAAGGCAAAGAACCAAATTTTAGCTGTATTTGCCACCTGTTTTTTAATACAGAGGAAGAATTTCAAGGGATTATGAAAAAGGTTAATTCAGAACTGATGGCAGATGTTAAAAACTATACGGATATAGAACCATTTACTGAGATTAATGAAGTTTCGATGCAGGAATAACTTCATCATTAAAAAAGGTATAGTCAATAAAAGAACTCCTCTATATACCTGTGCTATTTAATAAGACCATATGAACAATGCAATCTTATTATTATCATTAACTGAATGAATATTTTAATATTTATATGATATAAATGTATAAAAGCGGCTTGCAACCTTACGCAAAGTTGATAGTATGAAAGTCCAGAAAAGAATAACTCACTTAAAAAAAAGAGTGCACCTCCTTTATGAGGCCTATGATAAAATTATTTACAGTCCCAAGCTTTTCTCTTTCTTCGTCATTGTAATTAGAACTAACTCCACAATTTCCGATGGCAACTTAAACTGTTTTAATTGTTTTTTTTGCCATTCTCTCTCCTCATCTACTGACCCACCTGCATGCTTTACGGCTTTCAAAGCATATAATAGGCTTCCTAGTGAATGGTCAGCCATATGTACCGCAGCAACAGCATGACCAGCAGCACGGGCTATCGCTGTTGAAATTGGGTCAGAAGATTCTCTTGCTATAGAATGTGCATCTCTTGAAGCTTTCATCGCTTTACCAACTGTAGCCTTTCCTTTCTCCCATTCTTTGGCAATCAATATAGCATTTTCTAATCGTTTATCTAATTTTTTACCAAAGAGTGGCAATATATGCTCAACACAGTCGCAAGCCCATTTAATTAATTGCTTATGCTGTTCCTTTTTTAGAGATCCGCCACGATGTTCTGTTATAAATCTTTTGTCTCGCATTTAATATCTGTAAGTAATATTAGTATTACTAAAAGATAGTCTAACTTAATATCCTGTAATTTAATATTAAAATATAGGACTTACCATGCTAAAGAGTCAATTATGGCTGCCCCAGGTAGTGAAATTTCGAACCTTTTTATAAATAGTTTGTTATCCCTCAAAAATCTATTCTTTAT
>CAYGYY010000055.1:0-13270 GCA_964354265.1 uncultured Actinomycetota bacterium | reverse complement strand
AAAAACTATTAAATTTGTCAAATAATAATTTTATAAATGTTTTTATAATTATTTTGTAAAATTTATTATTATTTTTCTAATTATAAAATTTAAAGATAAATTATGATTTAGATATAATAAAAGCTACCGGTAAAATAACTATAACTTTTGTCCAGTTGCCATAAGAGCTTTCTATTTTAATTTCACCCTTATGTTTAAGGATTATCTCTTTTGTAATTGCCAGACCCAAACCGCTGCCTTCCTTTGATGAAGTAACGGCATTTGCGGACCTGTAGAACCTATCGAAAATATATGGCAGGTCTTCTTTCGGAATACCTGAACCATAGTCTTTAATTTCTATTTGGACAGAGCGATGATAGTTAAATGTAGCCAGCTCAATTCTGCCCCCTGCGCCAGAATAATCAACAGCGTTCTTTAGTATATTAAAAAAAGCCTGTTTCAATTTATCTGTATCTCCAATAACAAATGCATCTTTATCGATATTTTCTCTTTTGTCTTCTATAAGCGAAGGACTGACCAGAACAACATCTATTTTTTTCTCCCTGGCATAATCTTGAATATTTTGTATTGTTGATTTTAGAAGCTGGTTTATATTGATTTCTTCGGACCTGAACAACTCATTGCCTGAATCAATCCGTGAAATAAAAAGCAAATTTTCAACTATTTCAGACATTCTATTGACTTCTTCAAGGTTACTTTTTAATACAGGCTTGCATTCTGCAGGGCATTCCTGGTTTCTTATTTGTACTTGCAGTCCCGTTTTCATAATGCTAAGTGGCGTCCGCAATTCATGTGAGGTATCAGACATGAATCTTTTTTGGGCTTCCTGGTTTCTTTGAATCGGCCTGAGGGTAATTCCCGAAAGCGAATACCCTAAGAAAGCGGAAATAACAATTACCACACTGTCAACTATAAGAATAATATTACCCAAACGGCGGGAGGCGCTGTATCTGATTTCCTCAGGGGTAACAGAATATTTCAAAGCAATCTCACTATTTTCTTCAGAATCAAGGCTTTCTTCATCTTCACTTTCGACACCAAAAAGCTCATCTTCGAAACTGCTCCTCAGATAATAGAGATAACTAAAATAAATGGCAATACTAAAAAAAAGAACTATAATGACGACAAAAAGAGTGTAAAAAATGGTTAATTTTATCCGGGCTACAATAAAAATATTATTTTTACTGCTTTTGCTATAACGATTTTCTTTAAAATCAGTCATTTTTAAACCTGTACCCTATTCCGTAAATAGTTTCAATCAGCTTCTCCTTATAGTCGCCATCAATCTTTTTCCTTAAGTTTTTCATGTGCACATCTACAACATTACTGAAAGAATCAAAATCGAAGTCCCATAGACTGTCAAGAATATTATCCCGTGAGATTGTTATGCCTGCATTTCTCATCATGTATTCAAGCAGCCTGAACTCTTTTAAAGTCAATGTTATTTCTTTATTATTTCTAAATACTTTCCTGCTGGAAGGGTTTAGAACTAAATCCTTTATCCTGAGTTCTGGAGGAAAAGTATATTTGGGTCTTCTGTAAAGAGCCCTGACCCTGGCAAGCAATTCTTCAAATTCAAAAGGTTTTATAAGATAATCATCTGCCCCACTGTCAAGTCCTGTGACTTTATCCAGGGTAGAGTCTCTTGCTGTTAACATAATTACAGGAATCTTTATTTTTTTCTCCCTTATTTTCCTGCAAATATCCAGGCCACTTTTATCCGGAAGCATCAGATCTAAAATTAAAAGATCATAATCTTCAGAATTTAATAAAATTTGTTTTTCACCGCTTAAACCATTATAAAAGCAATCAGCAGCATAGCCTTCGTTTTCAAGCCCTTTTTTTAAAAAGTCTGCTAACTTTTTTGAATCCTCAATTATTATTATTTTCATAGATAATAAACTTTAATATTCATTCTAAATTTATATCATATTTTGGGATCAGTAAAAAATACTATTAAAATTTTTTTATCATCAACAGATTATTATAGTTAACTTTCCTTTAATGTTTGCATAACTGGCTTATTTTATTTACGCAAAACCAGGAAAATAATCAGTTTTTATATGGCTTTTCCTAACACCAATTTTCCTTAAATTGGTTTCAAATGCAGTAACCATTGAATTGGGTCCTGAAATATAGAAAAATCTTTCTTTATAATCCGGGACTTCCTCTGCAATCTTCTTGTAATATGAGTCCGGAGGAATATCCAGTATTGAGTAAATTACTTTAACGCCCAACTGCTGTTCCGCTTTATCAAATACATCTTTATATGATATATCGCCAGGTTTTTTATTCAAATAATATAAGACAATCTGTCTCTTTTCGTTTGAGTCCAGCAGGTATTTTATCATGCTTCTAAATGGAGTTATGCCGATGCCGCCAGCTACAAATACCAGCTTTTCATTTTTATCTTTTGGTAAAGTAAAATCACCTGCCAGCTGTGATGCCACTATCTTTTGTCCAGGATTTGCAGTCATCAAATATTTTTTAAAACTGCTTGTTTTATCATAAAATTTTATACCCAGACTTATGTTTTGTTCCGTTGGCGAAGAAGCTATAGTTAAATAACGCCTGATTCCACGGCTATCCTGGGAGGGGTGCTCCATAGTAAATTCCATATACTGGCCTGGTTTAAAAGACATTTCCTGGTCTGGAACAAATTCAAAGTCATAAATATCAGTCGCAAGCTTTTCTTTCTTTTTCAAGGTCAGAATAAGTTTCTTTTCGGGGCTCACAAGATAAGCAAAGAAATTTCCCGCAACTAAAGCAAGCTCCGGTGAAAAATATAATGGGCCTATATGGACCTGGGGAGCAAACAAAAAACCTACTAGCATACCGTAGCAAATACGCAGCAACCTGGTTGGGGGCATTGTCATCGGTTCTGTTAGCATGATAAAGGCAAAAAACAGCATTGGAGAATAAACTATTGCTTTTTGTATGCCTGCAAATATATTCTGCCCGTTTATTAAATCAAAGATAGAGCTGGTAAGTAAAAGAACAATAAAGAAACTTAAAACCAGGTCAAATCTTTTTATTTTCCTTACTATAAGCAGGCCGCCTATTATTACTAACGGCATCATATATAAATTAGCAATCCACCAGCTTGCCGACTGATGGGCCACAAGGCTTACCAGTGCTACTGATATAGCAACAGGATTAAAAATATGTTTTTTACCGACTGACAGGATATACTTTGATGCCATGGCTATAATTGATACCCAGCTTAAAAACATTAAGTTTTCCAGAGGTTTGGCTGGACTTATGATTAATACTAAAATAAGAGCCGTAATATAGACTGACTCAATATTGCTGGGAGCATTAAAAGCCCAGGCAAAAATGGCATTGACAAAAACGCATACTGCCATAATAAATGCAGTTGACATAATTAAATCAAGTGGTTCAAAAGGAAGTAAATTAAAAAAGCTCAAGCCCAATGCACCGGCAAGCAGCAGCAGAAGACAGTATATTACTGCGCGATACATTGTTATTCTATTTAGGAATCCATCAATTTTTTTCATCATTTTCATTATAATTACAGAGTCATATTTTTTGATAAATACAATATTTCTCAAATCCGCTGGTTTCAGTACTAATACCGTCCTTACTTATAACATAACCTTCGAATCCATCTAAAGTTTCTATAAAGTTAATTCCCCTGAAGCCCATTGCAAATGCTGCAGTCGCGAATCTGTCTGCTTCACAAACATTTGGGCCGATTACAGTCAGGCTTAGAATCTCTGTAATGTCTTTTCCTCTTTCATATGGATCATAAATATGCTGGCCTCTTATGTATGTGCCAGAAGTAGCAATACCCTTGTCCTCTAAATAAACGATTTTAACAATTTGTTCCTGGTTAAAGGGATTTTTAATGCCTACGCTCCAGTACATGCCCTGTTTATTTTTTCCCTGGACCTGCACGTCCCCACCCACATCGATATGGAAATTATTAAATCCCTCAGACAGCAATATTTTGGACGCATTATTGATTGCCCATCCTTTAACAATTCCAGAAGGGTTATATTTACCTTCAGGCGTGACAATATTAAAATATCCGTTCGTTTGTTTTTTTGTCTTATCTGCAAGGGCAAGGATAGTCTTCATGTCCATGCTCCATCCGTTTTCTTTTATCCTTCCATTATTGATAAGAGAAATTTCACTGGTTTCTTTAAAGACACTGAATCTTTTTTCAACACTTTCAAAATACAAAAAGACTCTGTCAAGGTCTGTTTCCCTAACAGAAGCGTCAACTACTTCAACTGTTATTGTAGTTCCCATTAAAGCCTTTGTCTTTTTCATAATCAAACCTGTGCCTGGCTAAGAGCTGAAGACAATGATTTTATAAAAGCGCGGCTGGTGTTAGTGGCACCGGTAACAATATCAACCTGTGCACTCTGCGCCTTTATTGCTTCAGACTTAAGTATTGGCATTGCATATTTGTTTATTTCTATAGAATAGTTCCTGTCGTTCGGATAACTTAAAAATTGCACATCTACAAGTTTTCCACCCTGGACTATTGCCCTTACCTGGACATTGCCATAATAAGCGTCAACAGAATTCCCGTCATATTGGCCATCCCTGAAAAGGCCTGATGCATCAGTTGCAGAAGAAGTGGCAGCATCTGATGAAGTTGTGCCTGAAGCGGTGGTATCAGAAGCTGGAGGAACAGTCGCAGTTGTATTGTCCGGATTTGACTGCGTTGACTGGCTGGCAACATAATCTTCATCATCCTCTTCTTCCTCATCCTCCTCGTCTTCTTCATTGTCCACTATTTCATAATCTTCTTCATCATCCATCACGGGTGGTTCTGAAGAATTTTGGGTATCAGTCGCAGTTGAAAGATCTTCAGTCGTTGATTGAGCAGCAGTGCTGCCGGTCTGCAGAGTGTTTACCAGGTTTTCCTGAGCAATTATATTGCGCTGATAAAATGCATAGAATATAAAACCTAAAATCACAAAAAAAGATACCAGTATTTTTTTAAAATGTATTTTCATTGCTTCTCTCTCTTTTTAAAATTACAGTTTTTTAATATTTTAAGTGTTGATTATATAATATAAAAATGAAGACTTTATGAAATCAGCATCTCAAATATGTTGTTTCGAATAAATAAATATGCCATTTAAAAAATCATATCTTTTTCGACATCCGGTAATACATAATCAGGGCAATACCCCTAATCATCCTGGGACCACTTAAAAGCGAATATACCTTACCAGTTTTTTTTCCTGGTTCCTGAGAAATTATTGATGCCACAGATTTTCCGACAATATCAACAGGTACTCCAAATGCATTTAAAACATATTTCAAGGTTGCATGCTCGTAATTTGATTTTGGACCGGATTTTACATTTTTTAGCATATCTGTATCTATCATTCCTGGATTTACTGCGTGTATAGATATAGGGTATTTTTTGTTTTCAGCAGCTATACTTTTAGTGGTACTGATTATCGCTGCTTTTGTAGCTGCATAGACTGCCTGAAAAGGTGCAGCTTCAAACTTTCCACCTCTCCCGCTCATATTTAATATAATTCCTGAACCCTGCTTTATAAAATAAGGTATTACAAGCCTGCATGCATTTAATACTCCAGTGAGGTTTATATTTACCACCTGCTCGATTTCCTCATAACTCATCTCATCAATTGCCATGTATCCGCCGCCAATACCTGCATTATTTATCCAGATATCAATTTTCTTAAATTTTTCAATTGCATGCTCAAAAAGTTTTTGCAGGTCTTCTTTCTTATACACATCTGCTGAAATCCCCAGGGTACAAGTTCCTTCCGGATCAAATTCCTCGCATGTTTTTTGAATTGATTCAAGATTTCTTGAGCTGATCACCACTTTTGCTCCCTCAGCGATACATGCCCCAGCTATGGATTTCCCAATACCCCTTGAAGAGCCGGTTATAACTATTACCTTATCCATTAATTTCAATCCTGATACCTCCATGAAAAAATTCATTGTGAAAAAATCATTATAGAACAATGAGTAAAAATTTTATAATTTATCCTGGTTTTGCATGCACAGGACAATATCGCAAAGAAGGAAAAAAGATTACAAAAAATTTCCAGTTGGAACTGAAGAAATACTTGACTTATCTATAACTATAAATTAATTGTTGATTATTGTTCCTTTATTTCTTTTTTAAGCGGCAGTACTCCAGACATTTCACCTATTACATTGACCAGGTCGCTATCAGAGGGAAGTACAATTTTTGCATTGTTCTTAAGAGCATTTTCCATGGCCTGCAATTTTCTAAGCAGCTGCGCATTACCAACAAAATATTGCTCTGCCGCCTCATTTACCAGTTTGATTGCCTGCGCTTCTCCCTCCGCTTCCAGGATCTTTGCCTGTCTGATTCCTTCTGCCTTTTTGATTTCCGCCCTTTTGATACCATCTGCATTGGTTTCTGCAGCTGTTGCAAAGTCAATTGCAGCAATCTTTTCATTTTCTGCTTTGACGACCTTGTTCATTGTCTCCTGGACATCCTGTGGCGGATCAATCTCCTTGAGTTCGGTCCGCAGGATTTCAATGCCCCAGTTTCTAGTCTCGACTTTGAGTGTCTGGTCAAGATCTGTATTAATCCTGCCCCTTTCACTATTTGCCGATTTAAGTGTAAGAGTACCGATGATATTTCTTAATGTGGTTCTTGCAAGGTTGACTACCTGGAAGCGGTAATCGGTTACATTATACATGGAGCTCTTTACGCTTTCTTCATCAGATTTAACTTTTAGATAAACCTGTGCATCCACTGTTGCATTCAAGTTGTCGTTGGTTATGATTACCTGTGGATCTGCATTAACCAGCTGCTCCCTGATATCAACGCGGTATAGCCTTTGAATGAGAATCAAAATCCAGTGAAAGCCGGGTTGGGCAAAACCGGTATATTTGCCAAGTGTTTCAACCAGGCCACGATGGGTCGGCCTGACAATTCTTATTCCGATTAAGAAAAAGAAAAAGATAACAGCTGCTAAAATAATTATTACTTTAACGATAATACCCATAAAATACCACCCTTTATAAATTTTTATAAATTGATACTATTCCTGTTTCTTTCGATTGTAATTAATCAGGCTCTATATATAAATTAAAAATTGAAAAATAACTGACAATCCGCCAATAAAGTTAAAAGCTATAGTAGATACATGTTATTCTTCTATCTTTATCATAGCTTCATTTCTAGCAAGAAATCCAGGGACCCACGGAGGATTATAACCTGCTATGATAAACTCATTCTCAGTTTTTAGGTTTTCTGAAGTAAGATACTCTTCAAGCAGAATAATATTCTTATCAATATTTTGCTGATTAAAAAACCCTGAAAAACGAATAGCTGCAATCTTTTCGGGTTTAATTTGTTTTAATTTTATACTTTTTTCATTAGGTATCGGCAAATTATCAAGCGTATATTTGGACGGCATGAAAAATGCAATGTTATAAGTACCTTCTCCCGATACTTTTACAGGGGAAGTCATTGCTATCCTTTCCGGTTTCGAAGTTTTAACTGGAGCAGTCATATCAATTTTTTTTCGGCTGACATTATTTCCGAAAATATAACCGGCAAGTATATTAAAGCCCTTTTCAATTGCAGACCTGTAATTAAGTCCGCTAACCTCTACTTCAGCCTGTATATATCCTGAATATTGCCTTAATTCAATATTTTTATATTTTTTTAGTACCTTATATTTTGGAGTTTCTATGGCCATTTAAATCTCTTTTTTTGCATCCCAAAAATAATACTGTATTTATAGAATTTTTTAATAGAATAATATTAACAGCACAAGTAAAAAAAACATAGTATTTTGAAGTTAGCCCATAAGCAGAGCTGTTTTATATTGGGCCATAAGAATTCTTTTTATTTCACGAAGCGGACTGGCGCTGGAATAATCAATTTAATAGATACTACATTAAATAATGTTATTTAAAATATATTTTTTACCTTTTTCAGATATCTCCAGATAAAATAAAAATATTCAAAAATATTTAAGCCTAGTGAATCATAAAGGATTTGAAATTTCTATCTGCTTAATAATTTCCATTCTTCTGGAGTGTCTTTCCCCCATAAAAGGTTCAGCAAGCCATACATCTATAATCATTTTAGCTAATTCCAATCCCACAACTCTTGAACCCAATGCAAGTATATTTGTATCGTTATGGGAACGTGATAATTTAGCAGAATATGGCTCACTGCAAACTACACCCCTGATATTATTAATTTTATTTGCAGCGATACACATTCCAACACCAGTCCCGCAAATCAAAATTCCTCTATTGCATTCATTGTTTAAAATAGCTTTTCCAACCTGTATTGCTATTATGGGGTAGTCAACGCTTTCTTTTGAAAAACATCCATAATCTTTTATATCCAGCCCTTGCTCTAAAATGTAATTCTTAATTTCTTCTTTGTAGTTAAAACCTACATGATCGCTGCCAATAGCTATCTTAAGAATTGAATCTTTTCTATAATTATTATTAATATTCATGAGACGGGTTATCAGCTAAAAATACTCAAAAAACTTATTAAAAATCATTTATAAATTATTGTTTAGCAATTAAAATAGTCATTAAACATTTTCATTGTATTTCAATAATGAGTGTGAGTAAATCCTTATTTTTAAATGTTAATTATAATAACAGAAAGGAAGGGTAAATGAATAGTCAATACGTAGATGTAGGTGCAGTTGTAGGATATAGCTTTTTGGGCTTATTCTCTCTAGCGGTCCTGGCATTATACATTGTAAGCATGTGGAAGATTTTTGTTAAAGCTGGAAAGCCAGGCTGGGCTATTCTTGTCCCATTCTATAATATCCTTGTTGAACTTGAAATTTTAGGCAGGCCCTGGTGGTTTCTTTTATTGATGATCTTTATACCTGTTGCCAGTTTTATAATATGGATAATACTGATGTTTGATATGGCAAAAGTATTTGGCAAAAGCATTGGATTTGGGTTCGGCTTAGTTTTCTTATCTTTAATATTTATACCTATACTTGCATTTAGCGATGCCAAATATATAAGGCCTATTGCAGTAATGTAACAAATATTGATAGACTCATATCCTAAATCTGTTAAAAACTATAATTTTTGTAAATATTAATTTACTATACTGCCTAGTGCAGATGCGCGCCAAATTAAAGCCCAAACTGAAGCCGAGATGATTAACCATAAAATAATAGGCATTACTACTGCTAAAACAATACCTGCAATATCCATACCTTTTCCTGCCGGACTTGACTCTTTTTTACTGATTTTTACTAAATCAATAATTCCACAAATTATTGCTGCTGGTGAACACCCTGGAATAAACCAAAGAATCCCGGTAATTAGAGATGTAATAGCCAGAGGACTGGCTCCTCCTTTTACTATGTCATTCATTACTTTTTCAATCTTTATTTTTATTGTCCCACTATTATCTTCGTAATATGAATCTGGAACAGCCAGTATCACATAATCATCCTGATTTAGATTTCTAACTATGCTTGAACCTTTACTTAAACTTTCTGCTTCATCGTAATTAAGTATCATTTCTGCAAATCCAATTGTTGCGTCTTCGTTAATAGGATATGGACCATACCCTTTATCTTCAAATTCTAAAGGCTTGTTTATAAAAATACTTATAAGAGTAAGCCAACCTTTGTTCTGTTCTTTCTCATATATAGTATATGCTCCTTCAATAATAGAAAATCTATATCTACCCTTTTCTTGTATAATGATTTTGGTACCGGCACTATTTACAGAGTCTATGGTTAATTCCATTGCAGTCCTCCTTTTTATTTAGGTTTAATAATAATATTTCCAATAATTATAGCAAAATTAATAGATTATGCTCTTCTAGTTAAAGACCTTTTATTTGAAATATGCGTTTAATACATATTGATGGACCATCCTTGCTGCCAGAGGTGTATTGCAGGAACACTTAAGTCCCCGCAGGATTTGAGTGTATCTCCTGCTAAAATACCAAGACTACCGCTATAAGTCGGTATTATTTATATCATCAGAATGCGGACTTCCCATTATATAATATCACTCCTCTAAATGTTCAATGAAAATTTAGATTAATTTTTAATTATGGTTCTATCGTAATTTCTTATCACCTGGTCTTTTTCTTATATACTCTTATACTTCTTAATTTAGCATCGAGGTCATCCTTGGAGTTTTTATTATACTTATAGCTCCCCCTATCTCCACTAAAGTCTTTATTTAACTGAGGTCTGGCTTCATTAACAAAAATGGATCTTTCTTTAAAAATGCTCTTATTATATTTTTCTATAGCTTTAGTCGCTTCTTCCTCAGTTTCCATTTCTACGAATCCAAAACCCTTTGAGTTACCGTCCATACTTCTGATTACTTTGGCATTTGCTACACTGCCTTCGCTGGAAAATAGTTTTTCCAGGTCTTCATCTGTTATAGAATATTCCAAGTTGCCTACATACAATTTCTTATTCACAGGGCTTTCCTTTCATTTCAAATATAGTTTTTATAAAGCAGATAATAATAATATAGATAATTTAAAAATGCTGACTTCAATTCGAAAGCAATCTCGTAGATCTATAAATTACTTTACTGCTAAAAGACCCCACTTTTGATGGGGTCTTTTTAGCTTAATTTAAATGAACTACATTGTAGTTACAATTAGTTTAATACCTGTTGTATGATCCTTCTGTTCTTTCTCGTTTTGGACGAGCTTCATTTACTTTTAAAGTCCTCCCGTCAAATTCTGAACCATCCAACGCTTCCTGTGCTTTTTGTGCTTCTGATGTGCTTGACATTTCAACAAATCCAAAACCTTTGTCTCCAATGACGCTTGCACTTTTAACCTGCCCAAATGGGGAAAATAACTTTTCCAATTGTTCATTTGTTGTGGAATAGCTGAAATTACCTATGTATAGCTTACTACCTTCCATGTTTACCTCCCTCCAAAAATTATTATTTCTTTTAGTTTTTAAAATATTTTCTTTAGAGAGGTAACCGAAATAAACAACTCTAGCTCTTAATTAAAATACTATCAAACGAAAAAGAGATTTTAACAATAAAAAACCCCAAGTTACCTTTTGCCCTAGTCTTGCAACCTTAGGCTACTAAACAACTCGGGGCCACTTAAAGAACCTCAACGACTTCATTTAGATTTTTTTACTCTCCCGCATTCTTTCGTCTGCAAGTTTCAATTATTACTAGATGTTGCCTTCATTCATTAAGCAATTATTATACTATCAAACATTATTAAAATTGTCAAATAATAATTAAATAATATTATTATATATGTTTATATAATTAATTTAAAATAATTTATTACTCTTTTATTTAATTTTTTAATTTAAACATTACTAATAAAGACCCCGGAATCACTGGTATATAACTTGGGCCAATCATTAAAAAATTAAAATATTTAATTATTGATCTGCCATACTGTCTGGGTATATATTGTAGTATTGCCCCTCCTGCAGAAGCTCAATCATTTGGAGGCCTATTAAGTCTTCGTATAAATACGAAAACAAACTTATTTTGTGATAGATTCTCATCAAAGTAAATCCAAAGTATATTATATTAACCTTTAAGTATTTAAATTTTATTATTTAAAAATTCGTTTTTATAATTTTCCCATAATGCAATATTTTCTTTAAGAAGGGCCGGTATATCCAAATTATAAGGGCATTTTTTGATACATTTTCCACACTCTGTGCAATCTTTTGCTTTTTCTATTGGTTTTTCCAAAAATATTGTGGCCGCTTCAAATGGCGTCCTTTTAATAATGCTCTTTGCAACAAGGACCGACGATATTTTGATATCATTTTGACATGGCATACAATAGCCACATCTATGACACCATTGATTTCCTAACTCTTTTCTTATTTTTTCAATTTCTTTTTTTTCATTTGAAGTTAGCAGACGAGGATTTTCAATAATTTTTACAATCTCTGCCATTTCCTCTGTTCTCTCAACTCCTGGGTCCGGCACGATACCTTTAAATTGTGCCAAATACCTAAAAGCCAGATTCGCATCTTGCAATATGCCTCCACCCATAGGTTTCATTGCAATGACACCCATTTTCAATTTATATGCCAAAGGTATTAACTCATCCTCTGGTTCAATATCCACAAAGTTAAAAGGGATCTGAACAACCTGAAACTTTTTAGTTTTCATTAATTTTTTTGCTATGTGGGAGCTGTGAGAGCTAAATGCAAAATATCTCACTTTTCCACATGACACAGCTTCTTTAAGTCCAGAATATGCTCCGTCTTTCGCCATTACTTTTTCCATAATTTCTTTTGAACTCACCCCATGCATTTGATATATGTCAATGTAGTCAATGCCCATACGTTCCAGGCTTAGATTTAGATGAGAAATGAATGTTTTTTTATCAAGCGCTGGGGACTTAGAGGCTAAAACAAGGTTTTCTCTTTTATGTTTTTTTATAGCCCTTCCTATCTTTTCTTCACTATCACCATAAACGTGACCTGTATCTATAAAATTTATTCCCATATTTAAAACTTCGTTAATTACTTTTACTCCGCTATCCATGTCTAATCGCATTATTGGAATTCCACCCATAGCCACTTTGCTTACTATAAGTTCTGTATTTCCAAATTGTATTTTTTCCATAAGGGCTCCTTTTTGAGATATAAATTCCTTTATTGTTTTTTTATTATGTCACATCTTGAAATTATTCTACAAATTTAATATCTAATTGCAATTCAGATTTTATTATGTGTAAGTTTCATGCTTATATGCTTACAAAAATTTTTTCAGATCATACATATATCAATATTATAATAGGTAAGATTATAAATCTTCTACTATCTAAAAGATTCTATTCCTACTGAAAAAATAAGGTTTACAAAATAGGTTCAAAAATGGTTTACCGCTGGAGTTAGTCTGTAAGCCGAGCTATAAGCTAAAAATGCTTAAAAGATGTATTTAAAGTTATAGTAAGAAAATAGAATATTAAAATTTAGTACTTAATGTAAACTTTAAATTAAGCATATATTAAACGACCTTTAGGTTTAGGAATTTCACGACCTAGTTCTTTTGCAGTTTCTAACCATTCCTTTATTACCTGAGTAACGTTTTCAAGCACTTCATCATATGTTTTGCCATCAGCCATGCAACCAGGAAGCTCGGGAACTTCAGCTATATATGCATCATCCTCGTCACTCCAGTAAATAATTATTTCATATTTAAACATTCTATTCACCCTTGATTTTATATTGAACAATTATATTTCTAACTTGCTTTACCTGATAAACCTTAGCATTTGAATTTATTGGCTGTAAATTTAAAA
>CAYGYY010000054.1:0-13388 GCA_964354265.1 uncultured Actinomycetota bacterium | reverse complement strand
CCGGTGATTTTTTGGAACTGACAATCGGCGGTTCGCTTGATGAAAAAAGTGAAAGGGCCTGCATCAAATGCAGGCTGGTCCATAAAGGTAAAATCCTGGGCTGGTACGGCGAAGACGCAGGCCGCGCAGCTGTAGTTGATACCGGTAATATAAAAATCATTATTACTGAAGCGCGCACAGCGCTGATAAGGCCTGAAATATTTGAGTCTGTTGGAGTAAACATAAATGATTATAAAATCATTATAGTCAAACTTGGTTATCTATATCCTGATTTAGCAAGGATTGCCTCAAGGGCAATAATGGCGCTTACTCCGGGTGCAAGCACGGAGCAGTTAATAGATATGGGGCATAAAAATATAAGACGGCCGATGTACCCGCTGGATGACAATTTCATGTAATTATTTGAACTTAAAAATTGTATGAAAATCTATGCGGTTACTTGAATTTTAGATCGACTGCGCGATTTTTCTCAATTGAAAGTTCTACAGCTTCCATTATCATCTGGGCTTTTATTGCGTCATCAATTGTTGAGAGGGGTTGACCGCCGTTTATGCAAATATCAATGAAATGATTGACCTCATTTACTATTGCTCCAGGATAAGCTACATATACTCTTGAATGCGTTATCCCTTTTTTAGCCAGTACCCAGTCATTCCAGGTGTACATTGCCGAACCTTCAGTCCCAAGTACTTTTATTAATAAAGTCCATGGGTCAGAAGACAAGTCATCCGAAGCAAAACTTGCTTCCAAATGAGCCAGTGCATCATTTTCCAGCTTTAAAATGACCATTGCCAGGTCTTCCCTTGTAAGTTTCTTGTAATGCAGGCATGACTTCATTGCCATTACCTGTTTTGGAGCGCCTGCCAGATATAGCATGGTATAAAAATGATGGGTCAATATCTGTCTTATTACACCAGGATATAATTCTGCAATTTCTTCGCTGTGAAAAGCATTAAACAGGTAATAAAATGATATCAGTGTCCCCATTTCTCCGCTATCTATCATTTTCCTGATTCTTGAAATGCTGTCATCATAGATGACGTTATGTCCGGGCATGCAGATGACGCCTGCTTTTTCAGAGATTTTTTTCATCTCTTTTATTTCGCCTACTGCCATTCCGACCGGTTTTTCAATGAGGACATGTTTGCCTTTTTCCATTGCAAGTTTTGCAAATTCCAGGTGTGTTTCAAGATTCGTAAGAACGAATACGGCATCCACTGCAGGGTCATTGAGCAGGTCCTGCGGTTTTTTATAGGACTTGCAGGAGAACTGTTTTGCTCTTTCTATACCTCTCGACTCTGTCCTGTTCCAGATTCCAACAAGTCTCGCTTTATTATTTGCACTGACAGCTTCGCCATGATTAATCGATATTCCGCCTGCTCCAATAAATCCAACACCAAGCTTTTTATCAGCCATATCTGCCTCCTAAGAGTGATAAGATAAATTATGCTTTTAAATATTTTAAAAAAACGCAAATCTTTGATAAATAATGGACTATTAAACAATTAACTTACAAATATTTAGTTCATTAATTTATCTGTTCGTATTTTTTCCAGATTTCGTAGAATTTGATGCATGATGTGAATTTGAATCCAGCGTTCAAACATTTTCCAATATATTGGTCAAAAGCCCTGACCATGATATCGCCGCAATTCTTTGACAGCTCTGGTTTGAAAATAAATGTGCCTTCATCATATTCAAATTTTTCAGGCATCTTCTCAAATTCCCATGGGTGCAGGTAGAATAGAAGCACACAAACATCTGAAAGCTTGCTTTGCTGTTCTATTACATACTCCTGGTTTTCAAAAACAAAATCTGCCCCCAGCAGCCTGAGCAAAGGCCACTGGTCATTTTTACAGAAATATTTGCTGTAGTCGTTTTTGTCATCAAGGAATGCAAAGTTAGGGATCTCCAGGATATTCATTTCACCCTTTTCCAGCCAGTTTTTTTCAGAAGGGTGATAGGGGATTATCTGTTTTTTATGGGCTGCAACTGAATAAGAAGCATCAGCTTTAAACCCCAATTTTTCCAGTATTTTAATCTGTCCCTGTCCCTGCCACAGTCTTGGTGCCCTGAATGTAACCGGCTGTTGCTTTGAAAGATTCATAACAATTTGTATGTTCTCCTTTAATCTTGCTTCCAGTTCTGATTCAAGGATCGGGCTGTCGTTTGGCATATTAAATGCAACATCTCCAACGGTTTCATGCTTCAGGCTATGGCACCCCACTTCAAATCCTTCTTCAGACACTTCAACCACTTTTTCCGGATTGTTTAACGCTGTATCTCCTGTAAATAAAAAAGTGGCGTCTATTTTATATTTCTTCAATATGGACAGAATCCTGCCTGTTCCATTTTGCACACCATTATAGGTCTTGAGATAACTTCCGATATCTGTCTCCATGTCAAAACCAAAAATTATATACTTTTCCATTTTTCACCTCACCGGGCAGATTAATAAATTTCTAAAAAACTATTCTATATGATAAAAATGACATTTACGGGATGCAATCAAAGTTTAAAAATATTTTGATTTGGCAACGTTACCAATAATATATCATAATTATGCATGATGTCAATCAGTCAGACGACAGCCATCAACCGGCTGCATTATGGTATGTAAGGGATAATAGGCTTTATAATATAGTATAAAAACAAGAATATGGATTAAAAAAATACATACTATTTTATGCTGGCTTCTACTTCAGCAAGAACCTTGAGCACTGTGCTTACAGGAGTATACTTTCCATCTTTAGTTATCAGAACACCAATAACATGGCATTTTTTATTCAGCACAGGGCTTCCGCTCTCGCCCTTTATCGCATCACTGTACCTCTTAACAAGATTCAGGTCCCTTTCAGTATTGCCCAGTATATATTGGGGGGTCATATCCTCGTTTTCTGATGCTGGGATCAACCCCATGTTAAAAAGATTATTTGAATAAAATATCGCATAGTCATTATTGTTATCATAATCATTCTCAAATGTTATTAAATCAGGCATTACCCAATAACTTTTATTATTAGCTTTGAATTTGAAATTGCTGTATTTTTCGTCTTCGAACTCTATGCAATGGCCGGCAGTTATAAGGTAATATTTTTCTTCAAATATTAAAGTGAAAGCGGTGAAATCCTTGAACTCCTCACGTTCTTCAAGGTCTGCGGTTCCGAAATATACAGTGGACAAAATTCTGTTTGTGTTGTTAAGCAAAAGTTCAGCGCTGCTGAGCCTTGCAGTTCTTACATCAATCTCTTTATTTATCCCGGAAAAAGAATCTGCAAGGTACGATATTGTCTTATTGTATCGCTCTATCCCTGAGGAAATGCTTCTAAGCCCAAGAAAAAGTGTTAGAAGCAAAATGAGAACCAGAAAAACACAAATCGCGACAACCATAACAGGCGGTCGCTTGAAAAGTCCCACCAGCGTTCTTACCCTGCCTGCACCTGCTGCTGTTTTTTTTGGAGCATTACCCCGTTTTATTTTTACCATTATTTACATCGGCGTTTTTATTTTAGTGAACTGCTAAGCGTAATCATGCAATTATAGCATAGTCGGAAAGGGGTTAAAAAAATAAATAGTAAACTGTTTCTGTATTGACCTATAAATGAAAATATATATAATAAGATATATTAAATTATATAAAATTATATATATAATTTGTCTAGATTTTAAAAATTTCTTAAAAATCAGCCACAATTAAATTATTTACAAAGGAGTTTAGTGAAAATGGCAAAGATCTTGTTATCTGTTCCCGATGATATGCTCAAAAAAATAGATGAAATCAAAAACAGGAAAAAAATAAAAAGAAACCAGTTCTTTATAAGTGCAGTGGAAAATTATTTTATTTCATTGTTACAGGAAGACTATTTTGAAAGGAAAAGTAGGGCTGTTGAAAGTATTAAAAAAACCAGCGAGGAGATAATGCAACTGGATATCAAGGATTGGGACCCTGTTGCTGAAATAAGGAAACTCAGGGATACACGCGCAGATGAATTGCTTGAAAGGTGGAAAGAAAAATAAAATGGAGAATTATCCGGTTTTTAATAATCAGGAAATAAATTATACAGAATATCTTGTAAAAGAGACTTTAAAGAAAAGATATGTGCTTGATACATCAGTTATAGCCAAATGGTATTATAAGAAAGGTGAAGATGACCTGCGCAGTGCATCACTTATATATAATAACCTAAAATCAAGTAACTCCATTTTTTTTGCGCCTGACCTTTTAATTTATGAGTTGTTAAACATTTACAGGATAAAACTGGAGCTGGACGATAAAAAAATAAACAAGATTATAGCTGAATTATATGATTTGATAGTCATTCTTGGAATTAATAAAAACACATTCTTCAAAGCTTTTATCTCAGCCAGGAATCTTAATATATCTTTTTATGATAGCATTTATTTATCCCTTTCAGATGATCTGGATGCGAAGCTTGTCACAGCTGATAAAAAATTATATGAAGCAGCAAAAATTGCAAAACGGGATGTTTTGATGCTTACTGATTTTATTAAATGATATGAATAAAATGTATTTGGTAAAATATTGTCCTTTTTAAAAAAGGGTAAGAGGGGATAACATATTAATGAAAGAAACAGAATTAAACATAAGTGAGCTTGACCTTGGCGGAAAAATTTCAGTAATTACAGGCGGGACAAGCGGAATAGGGCTGGCTATAGCAAAATCCTTTTTTGCACATAATTCTTCTGTGGTAATTATTGGCAGGGGTGAAGAGAAGGGGCTGGAAGCGTTAAAGCAGATAACTGCCTCAGGCGATGTAATTGAAGACAGCAGAAAAGTAATATTTTTCAAATGTGATGCGGGAAATCATGACGAAGTAAAAAAGACCTGTGAAAAGATCCTGGACAGGTTTGGCAAAGCTGATATTCTTGTACTCAATGCAGCTGCAGAATTTTCTGAGGCCATAAATGAAGTCAGCCCTGAAATTTGGCAAAAGATGATCGATGTTAATTTAAGCGGCTCTTTTTATTTCGTAAGATATCTTTCCGGCTCAATGATTGCGCAAAACAAAGGCAATATAATATTATTGTCATCAGTCGCAAAAACTACAGGCGCAGGCGCAGGAGTACATTACCCTGCAACCAAAGCAGCTTTAAGCGGTCTGATGTCCCGTATAAATTATGAGCTTCTGCCAAGGGGCATACGCTCAAACATGATAAGCCCGGGTGTTGCAGATACCCCAATGCTTCGAAGGAAATATCCTGATACTGATGAAATAAATAAAAAGCTTATTGAGCAGATACCAATGGGAAGGATTGCAAAACCACAGGATATTGCAAACCTCGCCCTTTTTCTTGCTTCCGATATGTCCTCATATATATGCGGCCAGGATATACTGATTGATGGCGGCAGGCTTTATTACAGGAGGCCTGTCATCACTGCAAGAAAACTTTGATATGCAATACCGGGAATATTGGATTATTTCAGTTATAATTGATAACATCAGGGAATTATTACTTGAGGATATAATAGACTCATTTTAAAATTATCCATAAATATAATATTATATTAAATAATAAATTGCTCAGGTTTCAGGCAATATATTTTTTAAATCTTAATTTATCAGTAAAGGCGGTTATTTAAATGCGTTTTGTTGACTATAAATGTAATGAATGTGGAAATGTATGCGAGGTAGTTCTTACTGGCAGCAATGGCGCTGATGTCAAATGCGGGAGCTGCGGCAGCAGCAATATGGCAAGAGTATTTTCGCCCATTGGCTTAAAATCCTCTTCAGGCAGCAGCGAGTTTTCCGGGGATCCATGCTCGGGCGGCTCATGCTCGACTTCAAAAAGATGCTCGGGCGGCTCATGCAGCAGTTGCTCAGGCTGTAATTAGTACTGGTATGCATTTAAAAAAACTAGAACTGAAAAATTTCAGGAATTACACCGGTTTAAATGTTGAGTTTTTAAAAAATACAATACTCATCTTTGGAGATAACGGGCAGGGAAAGACAAATCTTTTGGAGTCCATCTATTATTTATCTTCCGGAAAATCCCACAGGACCTCAAACCAGGATGAGCTGATAAAATGGGGAACCGAGTTTTCACTTATAAGGGCTGAAGCGGACAGCCGCCTTGTCGAACTGGAGTTTCGCGCAGGTAATTCTTTAAAGATAAAGGTCGACAGGGTGATGTGCAGAAAGAAGTCTGAATTTATAAGTATAATACCTGCAGTATTATTTACTCCTGACGATTTAAAGATAATCAAAGGCAGCCCTTCAAACAGGCGCGAATTCCTTGACGATCTGCTTGAAAGGATTTATCCGGGCTACCAGGCCTTAAGGCTTCAGTACCAGAAAATATTAAACCAGAGAAACAGTTTGCTTAAAAGTATCGATTCCCCGGCAAAAGCAAAAGAGAACCTGACTTTTGAGGTTTGGAATGAAAACCTTGCAAAACATGGCAGCGAGATAATCAAGAAGCGAAGCGACCTGGTCTCAGAAATGAGACATAACTTTTGTTACTATATGAAGGCATTTTTTCCAGATTTTACCTCAGGGATACAGTATGTTTATAGCTGGGACAGGAAATTATCGGATTTTCAGGCAGCTTCTCCAGAATCAGACAGGAGTGGAGCAAATGGAACCGGCACTCCTTCTGCTGACAGAACTGGCGAAAATATTTTAAAAGATTCTGCTTTATCACAAGAGCCGTCACAAAACCCGGTAACTGAAAAAGATACTAAAATTGATATAGCGATAATAAAGCAGAAATTCCTTGAAAAACTGGATGAAAACCTGCCAAAAGAAATTTCCTACAGGACTACGGTTACAGGTCCGCACAGGGATGATTTCATTGTAACTTTTGGTGAAAAAGATATAAGGTCATTTGGCTCCCAGGGCCAGCAGAGAGCTGCTTCTGTATCCCTGAAATTTTGCGAACTTGAAGAAATAAGGGAAAAGACAATGAAAAATCCGGTACTGCTGCTTGATGATATACTTTCCGAGCTGGACTTAAAGCGGGAAAAGATAGTGCTCGACCTGATTAAAGACAAATACCAGACTTTTATAACAACCAGCAATATAAACTATGTTTCGCATATCGAAGAAACCGGAAAAGACAGGGTGCAGGAATTAGTTGTAAAAGAAAATAGCATATCTAAAAAATGACCTATAAAGAATCATTTTATGATCCTATATAAACATAGAAACAATAATCCAGTCTTGTAATTTTACATAGCCTGAGTATAATTAATTAACATAATTGATAATTATTTGTTCTTAGAGTACTGATTCCTATAACTTATAGGAGGATTTATTAAGAAATTATCAGGCATTTAGTCATAAATATGCTATGAATACTAATGAATTAACTAAAATAAAAAAACTCTATTTCACATACAGGGATGTGGCCCAGACTCTTGGTATTTCTGAGAATGCCGCAATAGTAACCTGTTCAAGATATGTAAAATCTGGAGTTCTATTAAGATTAAAAAGAAATTTATATATGAACAGACAAAAATGGGAGTATCTTACTGTATCTGAACTATATGAAATATCAAATATGTTACAGGTGCCTTCATACATATCTTTAACAACAGCAATCTCGTATTATGGATATTCAACACAAATCCAGCAGGATTTTTTTGAATCAATTGCCACTAACAGGACTGTTGCGATAGAGATACTTGACAGCGATTTTAATTATTCAAAAATAAGCAAGAGCCTTTATTACGGCTTTGTCAAAAAAGAGAATTTTTTTATAGCCCTACCTGAAAAAGCTATTCTGGATGCACTTTATCTTCAATTTCTTGGAAGGTATAGACTAGATATCAGTTCAATAGACATGGAAAAGATAGAACCTGAAAAAATGCAGGAACTTGCTGCAGGTTTTCCAGATTATTTTAAACTTTATTTAAAGAGGAGTATAAAAAATTGAAAAGGCTTGAAGACCAGGAGATTTTTGAGATAGAACTTCTTGAATGGATGAAGAATAAGGGATTTCTGCAAAGATTGATTTTTGGAGGCGGTACCATGCTTCGCTTGTGCCATGAGTTAAACAGGTTTTCAATCGACCTGGATTTTTGGAGCTACAGATTAAAAAATCCTGAAAGCTATTATGAAGAATTAAATTTAACACTTTCAAAAAAATATGATATTACAGATACAGCAAATAAATTCAATACTATATTATTAGAAATAAGAAGACCTCAAAAAACAGGAAGATTAAAGATAGAGATAAGGAAGAATGAGGATGAATGGGATTTTGAGGAAAGAATAGCATTTTCAACATTTTCGAACAGACAGGTATTTTTAAGAGTTTTTACGCTGGAACAGATGATGAAAAACAAGATAGCTGCTTTAATACAGCGTAAAGAAATAAGGGATGCTTTTGATCTGGAATTTATTCTAAAAAAGGGCCTGAAGTTAACGGCTGATAAAAAAGATACAAAAAAAATACAGGATATAATTGCCGGTTTTACTATACGTGATTACAAAGTGACCCTTGGTTCACTGATTGAAAAGTCACAAAGGGGTTATTATACCGGCAATAATTTTAGTTTTCTTTTAGGGAAAATTATAGAATAATCCTTTATAATTAATTATAATATTCTGCTAAATACCTGTTAAATATTTTGTAAAAATTATCGATAAATCATTTTCCCGATAGGCTTTTGTATGAAAATAGAAATGGTCAGCATACACTTCTGGATACTTCATATCCTCTTTACAATTGGGATAATGGGGGGCCTGCTATACAGGACATCGACGGTATTGCAGGGCTCACTTTCGGAATATAGGATTACCGGGCTTGACAATAAGGGAAGGTGGCATAAGTTCTGGTACTTTATAGCCAAATTTTTCAGGACCCTATTTTCAAGAAACTTCTGGCCAATAGTAAAGACGGTTATCTTTGACAGCATACTTCATATAAAACTCTTAAGACAGAACAAGCTGAAATGGTTTGCCCATACCTGTCTTTTCTGGGGTATCCTTGTTCTTTTTATACTGTCCGTCCTTTCCGGAATTGCAGTTGAGATGGCTCCGCTTTTTGGCTATGAACCCGGGACTTCAGAATTTCTTGATGCCCTGGCAAATAAGGACCACTGGGCAACAGCACTACTCAATGAGGTCTTAAACGCTGTCATCCTCCTGGGCATTATTATAGCCTTTGTCCGGGGCATGCTTTCAAAAAAGAAGATAGGGATGATGATGTTCCAGGATGTTTTCCTGCTTATCTTTGTATTTGTAATACTTATAAGCGGCTGGCTTACTGAATCCTTCAGGTATATCATAGAGAGGACCCCTGAATATATCGGCAAGTACGGATTTATTGGTTTTTACATGGGTGAGTGCCTGGAAAATACATTCCCGCAGGCAACAGAAGCTGCATGGATAAACAGTTATAAGGTTTTCTGGCATATCCATGTATCGGTCATATGGCTGGCATTTTTATATATTCCATTTTCAAAATTCGCACATGCGCTATTCAGTCCTGTCGCCAGTGCGGTTAATGTTATGGAAAAGAACAAACATCAGATGGCACAGGAGCGCCAGTGAGTACTGACAAATATACAATGAAACAAATATTTAATATTGAATCCTGCACCAGGTGCGGTCAGTGCACCGAAGTCTGCTCAGCCTACAATGCCAACAGGGATCTCTCTGTCACACCTGCAAAAAAAATGGAGCTTCTAAAAAAGAGGATAAGGAGCAAGACTTTGTGGGGTAAGCTGCTCGGAAAGAAATATTTTACTGAAAAGGATTTTGATACTCTTGCAAGAGCGGCATATGAGTGCACTCTGTGTTCCAGGTGTGAGGTAGACTGTCCTGTAAATATTGACCTTCAAAAGCTCTGGATATCTCTTCGGGCCGACCTTGCTGATGAAAAAAAAGGACCTGAAGTCCTGGATTTACTCAAGGAAAGGCTGAAAACCGCTTATAACATATCTTTTGATACAAACCAGGGCAGGATTGAATGGATAAACCAGGTTGCGGAAATACCTGAAGATAAATATGTGGTGCAAAAGGCAGATGTAATTTATTTTGTCGGATGCGTATCCTCTTTTTCACCCAGGGTTTTCAAGATACCTCGTTCTATTGTGAAGATATTGCAGTCAGCAAAAATAAAATTCGGCCTTCTTGGCGATGAGGAATGGTGCTGCGGATTTCCGATGATGTCATCAGGTTTTAAGATGGAGTTTGCAGAATTTGCAAAACATAATATAGAGAAAGTCAATGATACCGGCGCAAAATTCCTTGTCACTTCATGCCCCTCGTGTTTTCATATGTGGAAGCATATATATCCTGAGCTGGATACAGGTATAGTGATGAATTTCGAAGTCCTGCATCTTGTCCAGTATCTTTACAGGCTGGCATTTGACAGGGTGCTATACATGAGGCCAGTAAATGCAACTGTAACTTACCATGATCCATGCGACCTTGGAAGGAATTCAGGCATATATGATGAGCCAAGGAATCTTATAAAGCTCATACCCGGTGTTAAATTTGTTGAAACGGAAAAAACCCGGGAGAATGCTACCTGCTGCGGCGGTGGGGGAAATGTCGAAGCTGTAGATAAGGAGCTTTCAGAAGGTATTGCAAAAATAAAGGCACAGGAGATAATGCAAACAGGCGCAGATATTGTCGTCACAGCGTGCCAGCAGTGTGTCAGGACAATCATGCAGGCTTTAAAGAAAGAAAACTCAAAAACCAAAGTAATGGATATCTCAGAACTTGTTCTTATGTCAATAGAAGGAACCGAGCAGTAAAATGAAAAGATCTTCGCAAAGACCTGAAAGAAAAGAAAGAGGGCCGGTCCAGGATATCGGGTCAATATTAAATAAATATCTTTCCGATTCCGACTTTGGCTTAAAGCTAAAGAAATTCAGCCTTTTTAACCACTGGCCTGAAATAGTGGGTCCGGATATAGGTAAAAAAACAACGCCCCAGAAGATATTCAAAGGCATCCTTTATATTAAAGTCACAAATTCCACATGGGCAAATGAACTCAGTATGATGTCGGAACAACTGATTGACAGGATAAATAATTTCATTGGAGAAGAGATCATAAAAGAGTTAAGATTCAAGGTCCAGTAAAAACTGGGATTCTCATATTAAGGGCAGGACCGTACCAATTTCTGATGCGCTTATTTCTGCAGTAGCATTAAGGCATAATGCAGCCATTCTAACGCTGGACTCCCATTTTAAAGAGATACAGCAGATAAGGCTCGTTGATTTAAGGATTTAATGCTTTATTATCTTAATAAAATTGATAAGTTATTCACTGAGCTTTTCCAGGAAATTTAGCCCATATTTTTTATTCGCAAAATATTTTTACAGTTTCCTTGCCCTCTACATTGACAGAAAGATCATCCAGCTGTGTAATAATTTCATCTAAATCCTCTGGTTTTAGTTTGCTAAAATCTGCTTCTATGCCTTTTTCCTGAAGGGCTTCGTTGACTTTATTCTGGGCATCCTTAGGAATAAATGAAGCCAGTTTTAACCCTGCACGGATAAGTTTTAGTGGCACCCTGATGTTGACCCTTTCAGGATTATCACTTGAAGGAGATGGTTCAACCATAACCCTCAGGTATTTTGGCATGACTTTTTTTTCATTGCCGGCTGCATTTGTTTTATTTTCGCCTGATATTGCCACCAGCAGCCTTTCAGCGTCATCAGCTGTTATTTTTCCTTCTGCAAGCATTTCTAAAATCTTTTTTCTTTCCTCACTCATCTTAAAACCTCCATTAACACTTAAAATTTTAAAATTATTTTCAATTTTTATTCTATAAAAGGTTTAAATATACAGTGCTGCCTTTTGACTGGATATCCAACTTTGTCCCGGACATATTACCGATAAGGGCAAAAATTGCCAGATAAGAATAAAATATCATTCGGCCTTTACCACCTGGCCACAGAAAGAGCGCTATAAGAAATACTATTGGAGCGGCGAGCACAAGCAATGGTAAAACTATTAACCAGATGAGGAAAAGCGGCAGCCAGATACCAAATCTTTTATTCTTATTATCCCTAATGTTAAGTTTTAAGATCAATGGAATCATTTTTTACCTCCAAGTTTTTTTATTGCATCGTCTACTGATATCTCCCCCTTTTCAAGCTGGTTGAGGACTTCATTACTTGATGCAGGAGGGTTGATTTCTACAAACTCAAGCTTTTCAGATATTTTATTTAACCTGCTTTTCACAGTAGGATAACTTATACCAAAAAGCTCTTCCATATCCTTGATAGAACCCTGGCAGCGTATAAATGCCGCGATAAATATCTGGTCTTCCAGGGTCAACTGTGCAAGAGGGGGAAGTTCAAAATCACCTTCAATTGCAATACCGCTATGTTTTATCCTTATCCTTTCCACCCCGACAGCTGAGCCCTGAGTAAGCTCAGTAAGTTCCTTCCAGTCATGCGCCATCGTATCACCCCAAAAATAATTTTTTAACTTTTTGATTTCAGCATAGCCTTTTAAATTAATTTAATATAAAATATTAATAATGTCAAGTATGAAATTAATTATATTAATATTTTAGTTTATATTTATTAATAATATCAATAATTTATCTTTCTATATTATGCGGGATCAACACCTGCAATGGTTATAGATGGCTTATAAAGTGGCGCAATGAATACTATACCGGTAAAATAATAATTGTTTTATTACCTCTAATGATTTTATAATCATAAATGACAGTGATCTTATATTAACAAGTCAGTAATTAAAAAATTGGCATATGCTTAAAAAAATAAATCCAACAAAAACGCCTGCCTGGGATAAGCTTGCAAAACATTATGAGGCTTTAAAGCATTTTTCTATAAAAGACAGCTTTATAAGTGATAAATACAGGTTCCATAAATTCTCAATTATCTTTGAGGATATCCTGCTCGATTATTCTAAAAATATAATAACCCGAAAAACAATGAGCCTGCTGCTGGAACTTGCCCGGGAAACCGGAGTTAAAGACGCCATTGAACAGATGTTTTCAGGACAGGCCATAAATGAGACTGAAAACCGCTGCGTACTTCATACAGCACTTCGCAATCTTTCAAATATCCCGGTCCTTGTCAGCGGCAAGGATATAATGCCTGAAGTAAATTCGGTTTTAAATAAGATGGAGAAATTTTCAGGGGAAATAATTTCCGGCAGATGGAAGGGTTATTCCGGGAAAAGAATCACTGATATTGTTAATATCGGCATCGGAGGATCGGACCTGGGGCCTGCTATGGTAACAGAAGCGCTCAAACCCTACAGCAAAAATGGGATTAATGTGCATTTTGTCTCCAATATTGACGCGACCCATATTGCTGAGACCCTGAAGAAGTTAAAATGCGAAACAACACTTTTTATGGTTTCATCCAAGACATTTACAACGCAGGAGACAATGACAAATGCTCATACGGCCCGAAAATGGTTTCTCG
>CAYGYY010000053.1:0-13940 GCA_964354265.1 uncultured Actinomycetota bacterium | reverse complement strand
TATCCCATTGTGTATCCCTCCTGATAGCAACAGTGGTACCGCTTGTTGATTCAGCAAGGGCTCTTTCCACACCTGCTTCATAGGCTTCGACAATTCCCATTCCTGGCTGACCTCTTACATAAAGTATCTTTGCACCAGGATAGTTTGTATCAAGCCATTTTATAGCTTCATAACCGATATTGTCATATTCACAAGCTACATTAAAAACATAATCGCCCATGAATTCATATTCAATCAGGTCAGAGCTCAGCTTGGTGTTTTCAAAGAAAATAGGGATACCTGCTTCTTTTGCTTGAGTTGAATACTGCTCTCCGCTTTCAGGAGTCCAGATAAATACGCCGATAGCATCTACTTCTTTACTGACCAGGTCCTCAAAATTGGCTAATTGTTTTGCGCCATCCCACCCGGCATCAATAACCTGTGTCTCTACACCTTTTTTATCTGCACAATAAACAAAGTTTTCAACACTGTAGCCGTTCCATTCGTCTGATAGCGCAGTAGGAAGGTTACCGAAAACTAGATTCATTGGTGCAGTGGTCTCTGCCGCAGTGGTCTCTGCAGCAGTGGTCTCTGCTGCAGTGGTCTCTGCTGCAGCAGTGGTCTCTGCTGCAGCAGTGGTCTCTGCAGCCTCTTCCTGTGCGCAACCACTGAATCCGATGGTTGCAAGCAAGGCAATAACCACTACTACCACTATTAATAATATTGGTCTTTTCACTTTTTCCTCCTTTTATGATATTGTCTTTTTGTTGCAGTCTTTTATTTAAACCACAACTTATTGCCCATTCACCCGGTTTTAAATATTTTTATTTATATTAATTATCAACAGGGTTCAATGGCAATAATTTAATAAAATTATAATACAACTAGTTCAAAAAATCTCCTGTTTGTCTATGACAAGCATTTAAGTGTTTCCTTTACGGAAACCAGCAAATTCATCTTAAAAACCAAGCTGTCCTTTAACATCCATAGGCAAATCATCAATAAGCGCATCATTGGGATTCTTTACGACACTGTCAGGATCCAGTTGAAGAATAAATGATGCCCCTTCTTTGATTGCAGCATGGAGGTTCCTCGGGCTCTTTGCATCCCCTACCGTAACAACAGGTATTCCTGCAGCTTCGACTTTCTCAAATATGCCTGCAAGTTCCGTGTTGGGCTTAGTATAGCATGTTACGATATTGTCTGCTGCTACTGCAGTAATATTCAGGTTCTTATCGATGATTTTCACTTCTTTCTCACCGATGTTGTATAGCGTCGCATTCTGTAATACCTTGACCGGGAACTTGTATGGTTTTGAGTTAAGAGCCTCAGCATCACCCTGAGCCATTCGTTTTCTCAAAACATACATATGTATTACTTCAACACTGGAGCCAAATTCTTTCCTGTCTGTTACTACAGTTACGTCTTTACCTGCTGCGCCTAAAAAAGCCACCAGGTCCGCGGCGCCATAGTGGTCGCCCCAGATTATGACTTTCTCTCCAAGCTTGACACCCTTACGGCCGCTGCCCTTTGGGTAGAACTCACATGTAGCTTTTGGGCATGAGAATGCTTCTTCCATTGAAATGACTTTTTCTTTTAAGCCAAGAACTTCAGGCACATAGCTTACGGCACCAGTAGCGTTTAGAACAACGTCATATTTCTTTAACTCTTCTGCAGTTGGGACATGTTCCATTATAACCTCGACACCCAGGTCTCTTATCTCATACCTTAACCAGTCGGCCTGCCATTTCATCTTGTCTTTGTCAGGGACCAGGCAGCATCCAAGTATGGCTCCGCCAAGTTCGTTTTTCTTTTCAAAAATAGTTGGCTTATGCCCTTTAAGCACTGCCCATCGCGCAGCTTCCATACCAGCTGGGCCGCCGCCAACAATAGCTATCTTTAGGGACTTCTTGGCTTTGCTCTTATCCATATTATAGAAGTTCAGGTCCCCGCAAATCGGGTTAATTGCACATGCGATGTCTTTTTTAGCCATAAGGGACTCCTGCCAGCAACCTGTAAGACATGAAATGCATTTACGTATCTTTTCTTCCTTGCCCTGCTGTACTTTTAGCGGCCAGTAAGGATCGGCAAGAGACTGACGGCACATGCCAATCATATCGGCTTTTCCTTCTGCAATTATCTTTTCGCAGACATCTGCATGCCTTAGTGCGTGGCTAATAATAACAGGTATCTTAACAAGCGGTTTTACGGCTTCAGCAGAATATATTGTCCATCCTTCATGATATTGCATTGGATCAAAGCCTGCTCCAGGAGTCTCCTGTATGCACTGGCTAAGGTCAAGCGCAGCTGCCCCACCTTCTTCTAAAGCTACAGCTATTCTTTTGCTTTCTTCAATGTCTATTCCGCCCGGAACCCATTCATTAGCTGAAAAACGCACAATAACTGGAAAATCGTTACCGCACTTATTGTGAATCTCTTTAATTACTGCTAACGGAAAACGCATACGATTTTCAAAACTACCGCCAAAACGATCGATACGGCGGTTAAGATAGGGGCTCAGGAAAGCTGACATAAGATATCCGTGCGCTGCATGGAGGCACACTGCATCCATCCCTGCTGCCTGGCATCTCCATGCTGCAAGCGACCACAGTTCAACCTGTTCAAGGATTTCCTGTGTGGATATGGCCCTTATTTCTTTGCCTTTTTCCTCTGCATTGGCAAAGACTATCTCATGGCCTGCCGACCATGGAAGTTTTACTACTGTATCATTAGTTGACATGATACTGCCTTTGGGCATAGGGCATTGCCTGCCGGGGTGCTGTATCTGGGGTATAGCCAGGGCACCGTATTTCTGTATGCTTTTTGCAAGTCTTGCCAACCCGGGTATCATGTTGTCTTCATCGACTATTATTCCAGTAACAGTAACACGGCCTGTCTTGGAATCCGGGGTGCATCCTCCGATGTTTATCATACTATAGCCACCTTTGGCTATTTCTGAATATACTGCTATGTCAAGCTCACTAACAGAACCGTCAGCATTTGAACAGCTGATAGCTGTTGGCTCAAAGTTAATCCTGTTTTTAGCAACAACAGAGCCGATACGCAGTGGTTTAAATAGATTTGGATACTTTTCTTTGGACATAAGCTGATCTCCTTTGTAAATGTTAACTATAAAAATGTTAATTTATGGAAATACTTATAAATTTTTATACTTTCAAATCACCTCCTTTTTGTTCTTTAATATTTAGATATTCTCTAACTATCACCTCCTTAAAAATGCATAACCGACATTTTCAAATCTTATAAGGATACAAAGTGCCTAAAATATTATTTATTGCAAAAATAGAACAACCCAACACACCTGCGTCCACCCCAAGCGATGCTTTTTTAATAGCCGGGAGACTGAAAGGAATTACGTTTTTTGTTAATACTCTGATAGGATCGATAAATAATTTCTCTACTTCCGGCATTTCAAGTATATCGCCTCCAATTACTATTATTTCAGGATTTAATATCAGTATGAGATTTGATACTATAATAGATAAATTTTCAACAACATCTTTAATTATTTTTTTTGAAGCATCATCACCAAGCAAAGCAGCTTCACATACAATGGCAGGATTAATTTTGCTCAAATTATTACTGACCAATTCTGTAACCAGGGTTTTTTTATTTGATCCTATTACTTTTAGTATATCCCTTTTTAAAACATTAGGTGAAGCACTTTTCTCCATTGCACCTTTTATTTTATAGGTGGAATATAACTGTTTTTTATTCTCAATAACAAAACCCACCTCACCAGCCGAAAAACTCGATCCCTTATAAAGCTGGTCATCGATCACTATCCCCGCACCTATTCCTTCACCCACTTCCAAAATAACGGAATTTTTATAACTTTTTCCTCCTCCAAGGTATTTTTCCCCAATTGCTGACATATTCTTGCTGTTTTCGATAAAGAGCTTGGTATTAAAATACCTGGAAAAAATCTCTTTAAGGTTTAAGTCCTTCCAGCCAGGAAAAAGAGGAGCACTTAATATTATACCACTTTCTGAATCTATATCTGCAGGCAAACCAACACAGATGCCCTTTAACTTTATATCATTTCCACTAAGACTTGATTCGGCATCACTTATAAATACCTGGATTGCCCTTATTACTTTTTCTAATAAATCCTTATCCTTTATATGAATCTTAAATCCAACATGTTTTTCTAAAATCTTTCCACCCATGTCGCTTCTGGCTATCCTTATTTTATCCTTTCCCAGGTCAACCCCTATAACACTTCCGCTATTTGTATTGAATCCAAGTTTTGTTGCTTTTTTACCGCCAGTTGACTGGTCTTTACCCATTTCTGTTACAAAACCTTCTATAATGAATTCATCTATAATTCTTGACACTGTAGGAGGACTTATTTTCAACTCTTTTGCTATTTTAGCCCTTGAAACCAAAGAATTTTCTCTTAAATAATTGAGTATTATAGACTTGTTGATTAACAGCTGTTGTTTAGCGCTAATTGGATTTAAAAATCTGAAATTGGAAATCATAATAATAAAAATTCATCAATTAAAATAATTATCATTACTTAATTAAATTAACTAAGTTAATGCCAATATGTTACTATTATCTTCTTGTTTGTCAATATTTTTTCAGTGATTTTTTCAGTGATTTCCAGGCTATCCTCTGCACCACTCTTTTATCATCATTGCAAATAGGCCGGTGAGCGAATATACATCTTCCAGCAGGACCCATTCATCAGGACTATGGATATTTCCGCCTTCAGGCCCAACAATCAAAACAGGCATACCCCCCTGTTCTCCATAAATTGCCATGTCACAAGATATAGAAGCTCCTTTCAATTCAGGCTCTTTTTTTAAATATTGCCTGTAGACATCCATAAATTTCTTTATGCCTTTGTTTCCAGGTTTTGTTTCCCAGGGTTTTACATAATGAAAAGATGGAGTTATATCAATTTTAAAAAATTTTAAAACAGGGTCTTCTTTAAAACTGTTTACCCAGAACTGTTTAAACTTATTAAAGAAAAATTCTTCGCTGGTACCGGGATATGACCAAACAACCCAGGAGATCTTCACTGCTATCGGGCTGCTCATTTGGGTAAAATCTGCACCGGCTTTTGAGTCTATGTCCCATAAGAGCATTTTAAGCCCTCCGTCAGGTTTTTTGAATAAATAGTGGCTGTTTATATTATCCCAATATTTTTCCCACTCTTTAAACAATTCAATGACTCTTGCAGCTCCTTGAATTGGATTTGAAATTGTATTACCCAAAAAAGGCATGCCCGGGTTGCCCTTTACAATTATATCCCCCAAAAATGCCCCCAGGCATGCGCTGCAAATATGCATTCTGGTTGGTTCTGCAAGTATCGCCAGGTCGGTATTATAACCTCTTAACCTTGAAGCCAGTGTTCCATTACCCCCTGCAAATTCCTCGTCCACTACACTTTCAAAAATAATGTCGCCACCGGGTTTAAAACCTGATTCCTTCAGTATTTTTATAGCCCAGTATTGCGCCGCTAATCCGCCCTTCATGTCTACTGTACCCCTGCCGTATAATCTTCCGCTTATTTCAACAGGTTCAAAGGGCCTGCAGACTTTCCAGTTATCCGGCTCAAAAGGAGCCACGTCAATATGACCGCTTAGCAATAATGAATTACCATCACCACTGCCTTTCCATAGGGCAACTACATTCCTGCGGTCACCTGAGTAATCCCTGTTTTTTAGCCATGATGGATGTTCTCTTATGCCATTGATTTCTTCTGGAGAGAAGGTGTCTGTCTCAAGACCTATATTTATGCATTCTTTTTCAATGAACTTTTGCGCTTTACCTTCATTGCCAAAAGGGAACCTGTTCTCGCTCGGCAAACGAACCAGAGACTTGAGCCATCCGGTTATTTCTTTTTTCCTTTTACTGACCTCTTTATTTATAGTTTCCGGATCAATCAGGTTCATAATTCTATTATTTCTCGCCTATATTTGGTAAGCTCCATGATACCGCTATCAGTAATTAAAATACCATCCTCGAACCTTAACCCGTTTTTTCCATCTGATAGCCATATATCAATATTGAAGAGCATACCAGGAAGGATTTCAAAGTCATTTTCTTTGGCAAGCCAGAATCCCTCTACTTCTGAACTGCCGGTGCCATGAGCTGGGCCATAAAGAGTAAAATCCTCATATTTATACCTGGAAAGGATACTATAATAGCCATCAAATATTTTCGAAGACTGGACACCAGGCCTGATATTGTCAAGTGCATAATGAAGCGCTTCCAGCGCGACTTCCATCAATACCCTTGCAGGTCCGGGAGCCCTTCCTATGGAGAAAGGCCTGCACATATTGCCGCAGTACCCCATATATTTTGCACCCATTGTAAGCTGCACCAGCTCATTTTGTTCGATGGGTTTATCGGTTGAACGGCATAAACTCAATCTGGAGTTATTCCCTGAACAGACCCAGGTTGGATATGGCGTTCCTTCTGCCCCCATTGACAGCATTTTTGAACGTGCAACAGATTCCAGCTCCCATTCTTTTATACCAGTTTTTGCAGCATTGAGAGCTGCTTTTAATGACTCTTCTGCTATACGATAAGCTTCCATAATATAGGGTATCTCGGTTTTAGTTTTTATTTTTTGTACATTCAGCAATAAGTTGTCTGCAGGTATAAATTCAGCATCCGGCACAGCATCTTTTAATTCCTCAAGTAATATAAATGGAAATATGTTCCAGTTCCCTATCCCGATTTTACCTGGTTTTTCCTGGCATACTTTGGATAGTATTTTTTTGAAATCCATTTCTGTGACTTTTGGAACCCAATCAGGAGCAGAAGTTTCTACAAGCAATGGATTGATATATATTGAAGGTACAGTAGCAAATTCTTTTGCAAACTCATATGATTCGGGGCCTCCTGTTAAAAGGGCTGCTTCACCTTTTAACGGCACTAAAACTGCAGCAAAATCAAAAAAAGGCCAAAAACCTGTCAAATACCTTGACGAAGCTGATTCACATTCGCTGCTATAACCCACAAATAAGTCGATCTTATTTTTTTCAAGTTCTTTTTGCAGCCTTAAGATCCTTTCAGAATATTCTACCGCGGGAAGTGCTGGCAATCTCATTTTTTTGCCTCCATATATCAAATTTTTATAAAAAATCCTTTTATAGTGATGCAAAGGACCAAAACTAAAATTTAACCACCCTGTTTTCGGCTGCAGATTTTTCCGCCATTCTCATGGCGTATACGACATCCCTTGATTCCTGTGGTGTGATAACTGTAGGTTTAGTGCCTTGCAGGATGCATTTAAGAAAATATTCCATTTCCTCTTTTAAATATCCCCTTCTTATATTATGAATCTTAGGCCAATATGTAGACTGGGGATAACCTAAACCTTTTTTTGTAAGCACAGAATAATTCCTCCCGGAGTTGTCTATGTCTATTACACCTTCGGTTCCTACTATTTCCATTTTTGCATCAATGGCATATGGGACATTATCCGGCAGGCTCCATATATTTTCAATTATTGCAAGTGTCTCATTATCTAACCTGAACATCGCCCATGCAATATCATCATATGTGAATTCTGGCCTGGTATTAGTTGTTTGGGCATAAACAGATCTTGGTTTTGCCCCCGTATACCATAACATTAAATCAAAATCATGGATCCCGTCACCAAATAATGCGCTGATTTTATTTAAAGAGCTTTCGGTTATCCATTTTGCAAGATTTCTTTTTGCGTGGATTGATATTATCTTTCCGATACTTCCTGAATCAATTTCCTCTTTTGCCAGTGCATATGCTGTATCAAACCTGCATATGTGGCCGACCATAAAAAATTTATCGGTATTTTTTAGTGCATCAAGTATTTTATCGCATTCTTCTGCAGTATCAGCCATAGGCTTTTCCAGGAATACATGCTTTCCGGCATTAATTGAATCTATTGCAGGCTGCATATGGTCATGGACATGGGTTACTATTGAAACCATATCAATGTCTTTATCAGCAAGAAGACCGTGATAATCAGTAAATGTTTTAACAATCCTGTACTTTTGGGCAATTTCTTTTAAATGGTCCGGTCTCCTTGTGCAAACAGCAGAGACATCAACATAAGGAATAGACTGAAAGGTATCTATATGATGTTCACCAAACCAGCCTAAACCTATGACTCCGATTCTTATTTTATTCATCTTGGTTCCCTCCTTATAAACATATTTGCTCATGGTTGACTATAAATGAAAGCAAACAAAAAGATAATATTGCTTTTTTTATTAGTTTTTTCATAATTTTTCCAGCCTCAGTGTCTTTATGGATACAGTAAAGTAACCAGTATCATTAAAAAATACCAATTTGCATTAATAACCTATCGTCTCCCAGCAGTCAAAAGGTGCGGCTATTTCTTCGCTTACATATACCTGTGTTTTGAGTATCTGGAATATCGAACTGGGTATATAAGGCGTTACAGGACCAAGCAATATAAGCCTTGATATCATTCTCTGCCATGAGACAAAGGTCCCCATTGTCTGGAGGGCATGCAATTCAATTCTTTCCCTTGAGCGAGCTACGTCAGCAGGTCCTATGGTTGCCGCCTTGGGCGGCACATTTGCTATATCACCAGACTGGCCAAATACACCATGCAGGGAATTCTGGCATACTGTCAGGGGGTGAAGAGTCACAATCCTTGCATCCTGCTTAAGGTATTCATCGATATTATCAGTTAAAAATTCAGGGCTAGGGTCAACAAAGGCAATATGTCCTGCCCAGCCGGGGCTTGAATAGCATACATCTGCGCCACCCTGTCCAACTTCTGTTATCATTTTTGAATAATCCCCAATATTTTTATTTGTGGGATAAAAGACATTATCAAGGGGCATCCTGAGTTTTTCATCTATCTGATAGACCAGGTATTCCAGCATGGAGCGGGCAAAACCTGCTTTATAGCTTTCAGGCGCAATATTTCCATCCTGGTCAGCCCATTCATCCATGGCAAAGATAAACACATTCCTGCAGTTTACCTTGTGGTAATTAATAAGCTGTGCAACCGGAATATAAGTCTCGGGTTCAGGATTTCCCAGTATGAGGACCTGTTTTTTATCCAGGTCGTCAGACATTTTTATCCTGGTAAAAATATCTGCAATAATAATAGGGTGAGGGTTTTTGATGACTTTTATAGTCATCTTATCGTTTGAATATTTTTCAAGGTCCTTGCCGTGAACAGATCTTGCTTTTTCAAGTACTTTCCTGTCTTTAAAGGGTACGAATTCTGCAGGTTCAAAAACAAATTCTTCCATGATGCCTCCGTAAATCTAACAGACTTCTTTTTTATTAAAAATTACTTTTCCCATCACAATCGTCAATTCAGTTTCCATCTTTTTATTCAATATGACTATATCAGCATCCTTACCTTGGCTTATACTACCCTTCTTACCTTCTATTCCCAAGCATTTTGCCGGATTAAAAGTCGCCATTTGAATTGCCTCAACCAGAGGAACTTTAACTTTTCTTACCATATTTCGTATGGCTCTATCCATAGTTAAAACACTTCCGGCTAAAGTTCCATCTTCCAGTCTTGCCTTATTTTTACTTGCTATAACTGCTTGTCCTCCCAGCTCATATCTTCCCGGGGGCAACCCGGTTGCCCTGATAGCATCTGTGATTAATATTATCTTTTCTGTTCCCTTTGATTTAAATAGGATCTCCATCACTGCTGGATGAATGTGTATTCCGTCCGCAATTAGCTCTATTATTAATTCTGGAGAGACTAGAGCGGCTCCCACTGCTCCCGGTTTTCTATGATGGAGCCCGGTCATAGCATTAAAAGTATGGGTGACATGCTGCAAACCGGCATCAATGCCAGATTTTACCTGTTCATAGGTAGCATTGGTATGCCCAACTGATGCAATAATATCATTTTTTTTCAACCACCTTATTAAGTCTAATGCACCCGGAATCTCCGGGGCTAATGTAACTATTTTTATTAGACTTCCTGAAGCTTTATTGAACTCCTGCAATTCTTCAATAGCAGGTTTTTTTATATATGCTTTATTTTGTGCACCTTTCATGACTTCACTTATATAGGGCCCCTCCAGGTGTATTCCCAGGACATGCGCAGACGCTGTCCCCTTTTTATTAGCTTCTTTGACTGTTTTAAGACTATTTAAGATTTCATCCTGGCCCATTGTCATTGTTGTGGCCAAAAATGATGTAGTGCCATAACAGCAATGCGTGTCGGCTATCTTTTTAATGGCACTATAGCTTCCATCCATGGTATCGGCCCCGCCGCCGCCATGTACATGCAGGTCAATAAAACCCGGAACAATATAATTACCCCGGGCATCAATGATTGTCACATTTTCTAAAGTATTGCTGCATTTATTTTCAATAGAGATAATTTTTCCGTTTCTTATCAGGATGGCCTGGTCTTTTAATATTTTAAAAGGAGTAATGATAATCCCATTAGTAATATAAATATCTCCAGATTTATTATCCATTTAAGAATTCTCTTTATTTAATATTTGATTATTTATTGAAGGCAGGCTGGCAGCTGCTATGGATTGGCCGACTCTTCTGCTTTTTTCATCAGGCAGATGAACGCTGATTTTATCATTAAGATTGGGAAATTCCTTTTTTAAAACTTCCTGTGCTTCTCTTAAAATAATCATTCCTCCATCCCCAGAGGTGACCCTGCCTAATATTAATACTGTTTCCATTTGATAAAAATCGGCATAATGAGCAAGTGCATATCCCAGATAACCCCCGATTGTTTTAAAAATCTTGACTGCCCGTTTATCTTCATTCTTCATAAGCCCCTGCACAAGGCTTAATTTCTGGGCAGGGGTAAGTTCCGGATCCATGATAATACCTGCCTTATGAGCCAACCTTATGACTGCCTGCTGGGAAAAATATTGAACTCCACATCCAATATCACCGGACCATTCATCGGCAGCTGCCTGGCGACTAAAATCAACTGGGACAAATGCTAGCTCATTTATCCATGGGTTAAAGCCCCCGCTTGAGTTTATATAACCGCCTGCCTCGCTGGACCCCATAGATATACCAAGAACAGCATTTTTATTTAGGGACATTGAACCGGCAAGGGCTGTAACTTCCCCGTCATTGATTATTGTAAGAGGTACTTTCCATTCTTTTTGTATTGCTAAAAACATATCTTTTACTTTCGCATCAAATGCATCTTTGGGTACACTTCTAAAAAGTGAAGCTTTCATCACCCTGTTATTTATATAGATTCCTGCTGCGCTGCCCCCTATAGCATCTATCTTTGGCATATGGTCTGCTGCTTTGTGGAGCATTGACATGATTTTATTATAATGATAAGTGGGACTTGCTTCCTGGCCTGGGTTCCATGCTTCTTCTTCCGAAAAAACTGATTTTCCATCAATTACAGCGCTGACTTTTATATCACTCGCGCCCAGGTCGAACCCGATACGGTAGCCTTCCAGATGGCGGTCGATAATAATTGTTTTTTCACTGGCATCAGGTATTTCCTTTATATCGATTATCTTGACTGTAAAAGGTTTTTCATATATTTCAGACATTATATCAGCATCAAAAGAGCGTTTTCCTTCTCTGGAATACAATCTTTTTATATGCTCCCCGATTTGTTTAGACCCTCCTATTAGAATTTTATGTCCTCCATAAATCCATAAAAGGGTCTTCACAAGTTGTTCCATATAATAGAAGTTATCTGACGCTAAATCAGGTTCATCAGATATTATCCGGGTATTGTAAGCCAGCACATTTTCTTCATCTTTAACTATTGCAATTGACAAAGGGGCGCTGCTTTTTTTATCCTGTACATTATTTAAAAAAATATGATTCCATACGACTGCAGGACAGAAATCTTTTTCAAGAGGAAGGGGTCTTTTAAATTTTTCTGATATTTTATTTTTATAGTTAGACTTTTCCATTGATTCTGGCAAAAATCCTTTAAAATTTACAGAATATATTTTTAATATTATCCATTGTTTATTAGCCAGGCGAACCTTATTCTCAGACACATTGTATACTAAAAATAGTTAAGATAGAATAACTGATGAGACCCAAAATATCTGGATTTTGCAATATTAAAAAGAAAATTTTTTAATATTTTTCTAAAAGATTCAAAACTTCGCTGCCCCAATTATTTATCAGATTATTTTATTTATGACTTACTAAAATTTATCAGCCGATTAAATAATTATTTTAGAGGTTCTGTTAGAATTGACTGGTGTTTTTTCAAAAAACCTTATTGTGCTGGTTGGTTATATAAGAAAATAATGCCATGGCTCATAAGAGATTGAGCCGAAAAATTTTCCGGATTCTGTACCATTATAGAGTAAAAGTCCGCCGGTATCATACTCCGAGTGAACCTGATGCTCTTTTTCCTTTTCGATTATTTTTTTTATTGCCTCAACCATAATCGGTCGGGCAGATTTATTGTATTTTATTTCAGTAAAAATAATTTTCTTTCTGGTACGGTCCTCAATAATAAGGTCCGACTCATATCCCGAATTACTTCTGAAATAAAACAGTTTATTATCCAAATTCTGGTGTTTTACTTTTTTATATATTTCAGATATTAAATAATTTTCAAATACCGGGCCACAAAGGGGCCCTTTCTCAAGTAATTCTTTTGAAGTTATGCCCGCCAGATGGCAAACCAGGCCCGTATCCCAAAAATATACTTTAGGGCGTTTTACAATTCTTTTTCCGAGATTGTGAAAATATGGTTCAAGTGTAAAAACAATATAGGCTGCTTCCAGAATTGATAGCCATGCCTGGATTGTTTTGTAATTTACTCCAATATCAACAGCATAACTTGACGCATTAAATTCCTGTGCAGTTTTGGCAGCCAGTAAATTTATAAATTTACTGAAGTCTCTTAAATTTCCAATATTGCTTAAATTACGGACATCTCTTTCCAGATAGTTTTGAATATAACTATCATACCATTCGGTTACTCCTGTGTATCTTCTTAATACAATCTCCGGGTAACTGCCATGCAATATTTGCCTTTCTTTCAGTTTGTCAGGAATTTCAGAGTACTGAAACGGTAAAAGTGAAATATTTCCAATCCTGCCTGCAAGAGTTTCGGTAATGCCCTTAACCATAGAAAACTGGCTTGAGCCTGTTAAAATAAACTTGCCATAATTTTTTCTGTCTTCATCAATTGCAAATTTTACATAACTGAACAATTGCGGAACTCTCTGAACTTCATCAAAGATCACCTTGTTATCGTATTTTTCCATGAAGCTTTGGGGATCGCTTAAAAAATCTTCAATGTTTTGAACTCTGTCAAAGGTGACATACTCATACTTGTCTTTAAGAAACTCTTTTAGCATAGTTGATTTTCCAGACTGCCTGGGGCCTGTAATTGCCACAGCTGGAAATATTTTCAGATATTTATTTAAAGTTTCTTCCAGTTTTCTCTTGATATACATAGCTGTAATAATATCATACAATTTAGTATTGTCAATACTATTATGTAAAATTATGAACATTGATCCTGATAGGGTACATCCGCTAAATATAGGAAAAAGTTGAAACAGAGTAAGCGATTTTTTATCTTATTATAAAGGATAAAAGCATCTTGTCAGTTTCTTTATTACATGGCTTAGTCAAGATACTATCCCGGGCTGACAACTTAAAAGGCATTTTACACTTTTTAATTTCAGTATTTATTTCCTGATTATTTTACCGCCGTTTTCTGCAGCTTTTGACTCTGCAAAATCCGTTATTTTGCATCCGGCGCCAATTACAAATTAATCTTCTTTATGTAGGCAGATTAAAACTCTCTTAAGATAGGTTATATAAATATTATTTCATAAGAACTTTTAGATTAGTAGGTCTTATCTGTTTTAATAGATTATCGTAATCATCATGAGAACCAATCCAGAACCATATTAACTCATTATTTTGTAATACGCCAAGAGCACGATAATCCTTTGTTATACGTAAAGAGAAAATTGGCCTGGTTGAATGAATCCGCTTAAAAT
>CAYGYY010000052.1:0-14715 GCA_964354265.1 uncultured Actinomycetota bacterium | reverse complement strand
AAATACCGCGTCAAATCCTGCCAAGCAGCTTGCCCTGGAACTTGCATCAAAAATGCCGGTTATTTATGGTGTGGACGGATTTCTTTCAGCAGTAGCTTACAGGTGGAAATGTGAGATAAATGAGAATGCAAAATGCCCTGCATTCTGGTCGGAGTTTCCGGAATTGAATCATAATGAAACGGTAGGCTGGGAGAATATCGGGGAAATATCAAGAAATTTTGCACTTGTTGTTTTCAGGGACCCGGGTGCGACAGAAAGGATAAAAGTCAGGATAGAAACAACAATGAATCTCATTAAGGATAACCTGGGCAGCATAATAGAAATTCCTGTTGAAGGAAAATCAAGGCTTGCAAAAGCATTGTCCACTATGTATCTGGGGGACATCGCAAGCGTTTACCTTGCGCTGCTGTATGGGGTCGACCCAACTCCAGTGGACAGGATAGCAATTTTAAAGTCAGAACTCGCAAAGCTTGACTGAAAAGGTCTGCAGCTGGAGAGATATATTTTCAGTTATATTTTATTTAGTCTATTGTTAATAAGTCAGGTTTTTTAAGTTATTTTTTAAAAAGCAATAAGGAGAGATTTTATGGATTTTGATGTTAAAGATATCGAACTTGCAGGTGAAGGAAAGAAGAAAATAGAATGGGCGCAAACTGATATGCCCGTTCTTTCAGGCATAATGGAAGATTTCGGGAAAAATAAGCCACTGGATGGAGCTGTAGTTGGCGCCTGCCTTCATGTCACTTCAGAAACGGCAAACCTTGCAATTGCATTGAAAAGCGGGGGAGCTAAAGTCTCCCTTTGTGCATCAAACCCGTTGAGCACCCAGGATGAAGTTGCAGCATCGCTGGTGAAAGATTACGGGATTTCTGTATTTGCAATCAAAGGAGAGGATAATGACACATACTACAGGCATATAAACAGTGTGCTTGATAACAGACCCCAGGTATCGATGGACGACGGAGCAGACCTTATATCCTGCGTACACTCAAAAAGAAGGGAACTTATAAAAAGTGTGCTTGGAGGCACCGAAGAGACCACCACAGGCGTTATAAGACTTAAGTCAATGGAAAAAAATGGGGTGCTGGAGTATCCAATAATCGCAGTAAACGAAGCAAAGACCAAGCATTTTTTCGACAACAGGTACGGGACGGGGCAAAGCACAATTGATGGGATACTGAGATCCACTAATATCCTGCTTGCAGGGAAAAAATTTGTAGTCCTTGGTTACGGATGGTGCGGCAAAGGAGTGGCAATGCGGGCAAGGGGCATGGGGGCGCATGTAATAATCCTTGAAATAGATTCTTTTAAAGCCATTGAAGCCAAAATGGATGGTTTTGAAGTCATGCATTCAAGCCAGGCAGCAGAAATCGGGGAAGTTTTCCTGTCAGTAACAGGCAACCTTAATGTAATTGGCGAGAATATCCTTTCGAAGTGCAGGGACAATGTAATAGTTGCAAATTCCGGACATTTTGATGCGGAAATAGATTTAAATTATCTCAAGAAAAATTGCAGCCAGGTAAGAAAAGTGCGGCCCTTTGTGGAGCAATACCTTATGAAAGACGGCAGGAGGATAAATGTCCTTGCAGAAGGAAGGCTCGTTAATCTTGGAGCGGCAGACGGTCATCCGGCCAGCGTAATGGATATGAGTTTTGCAAACCAGGCTCTTTCCGTCAGGTATATATTTGAAAAGAGCCAGGAACTCCAGAAGAAAGTGTATGCGGTGCCTGAAGAAATTGACAAAAAGATTGCAGTTTTAAAGCTTGCAAGCATGGGAATAAAAATAGACAGCTTGACCAGCGAACAGGAGGAATATCTTAATGCATGGGAGCTCGGGACTTAATCAATCATGAAAGCTTATACTGAGAGCAGAGTAAAAACTCTTATTTGGGAAGGTAAAAATCTTAAGTTAATCGATCAGCGGAAGCTGCCTTTCCAGCAGAAATATGTTAACTGTTCAAGTTTTGAAGATGTTGCAGTCGCAATAAAAGATATGGTGGTAAGGGGCGCTCCGGCAATAGGGGTTACGGCTGCATATGGCGTTGCGCTTGCAGCAGTAAAATTCAGGGGAAGCGATTACGGCGATTTTGTTGATTTCCTGAACAGGGCAATCAATATTCTTGCTGCCACAAGGCCAACTGCTGTTAATCTTTTCTGGGCTCTTGACCGCATGAAAAAGATAATAAGCAGCAGCATTAAAACCAGCAATAAAGATGCAGGCAAAAAAGGCCCAGGCAATAAGGGCTCCAGCAAAAGAGATATCGCCAGCCTGGCCGGAAGCATTGTGACAGAGGCAGAAAACATTGAAAAAGATGATGTGAAAATAAACCTGAAAATCGGTGAAAATGGCCTTGCAATATGCGGCAAATCAAAAAAGAAGCTGAAAATACTGACGCATTGTAATGCAGGAGCGCTTGCGACAGCAGGCTACGGGACAGCGCTTGGAGTAATAAGGAGCCTTTACTTCTCAGGATTGGTGGAAAATGTTATAGTCGATGAGACGAGGCCTTATCTTCAAGGCGCAAGGCTTACAGCATGGGAGCTTCACCAGGAAGGCATACCATTTTTTATAATCTCTGACAATATGTCCGGTTACTTCATGTCCAGGGGCGAAGTTGATATAATAGTCGTCGGCGCAGACAGGATTGCTGCAAATGGCGATACAGCAAATAAGACAGGCACGCTCTCATTGTCAATCCTTGCAAAATATTTCGCTATACCGTTTTATGTTGTGGCCCCGGTTTCGACAATAGATATGAAAACTGGCACTGGAAGCTCTATCCCAATAGAACAAAGGGATGAGAGGGAAGTGAGGGAAGTCCTGGGTAAAACCATAATACCTTATTACATGAAGGTAAAAAACCCGTCTTTTGATGTCACTCCGAACAGCAATATAACGGCAATAGTTACAGAAAAAGGCCTGGTATACCCGCCTTACGGTGAAAATATAAGCAAAGTAATTTAAAAAATTATTTTTTAAATAATTAAAAGGATCCGCGATAATCGTATCCATACAGGAGGATATTATGAGTAAAAACAAAGCAATGGTGATGGCTGCAGGTCTTGGGACAAGGTTGAGGCCGCTTACCGATCTTATATCAAAACCGATGGCCCCAATCGTTAATAAACCTGTAATGGAACATATAATAGAACTTCTTGTAAAATATGGCTTTTTTGATGTAGTGTGCAACCTGCACTGGTATCCGGAAGCAATAAAAGACCATTTTGGCGATGGTTCCAGGTTTGGATTAAATATCTCATACTCTTTTGAAGAGACTCTGCTGGGCACAGCAGGAGGAGTAAAAAATGTCGAAGGGTTTTTTGAAGGAAGTACTTTCCTGGTAATGAGCGGGGATGCCTTAACCGATATAGATTTATCTGAGGTTATAAATTTTCACAGTCAAAAAGGGGGAATCGCTACCCTTGTGCTTACTGAAGTAGCCGATCCATCACAATATGGAGTTATACTGATGGACAAAGACAAGAGAATAACAGGCTTCCAGGAAAAACCTTTAGCGGGAGAAGAGAAATCCAACCTGGCAAATAGTGGAATATATGTATTTGATGCCGAGATCTTCAAATATATTCCGGAAAAATCTTTTTATGATTTTGGAAAAAATGTATTTCCTGATCTGCTCGAAAAGGGGGTCGCTTATTATGGCTTTAAACATAACCGTTACTGGAACGATGTAGGAAACCTGGAAGAATACCAGAAAGGGAATTTTGATGCCCTGGAAGGAAAAGTAAAATTAAATATCCCTGGCAACCAGATAAGGGACGGTGTATGGGTGGGAAAGAATTGCAGGATACAGGAAGAAGTGGTCATAATCCCGCCAGTTTGCATTGGAGATAATTGCACGATAAAAAAAGGCGCAAAATTATTCGGTCCCATCATACTTGGAGACAATACAATAGTTGATGAAAGAGCGGTCCTTTACAGGGGAATAAAATGGGGAAGCGGTTATATTGGAAAGGATGCATCACTTATAGGAGCTATAATCGGATATAACACTAAGATCAAAGATAAAGCTTCTGTGCTTGAAAAAGCAGTAATTGGTTCAAAAAGCATAATAGGTGATGGGATAATAATCCACCCCAGCGTTAAAATAATGTCCAATGAAGTTATAAAATAATCATTATTAATTGTTTCTTATGCATGATTATTTCAACATATCTGAGTTTTTAAAAGACCTGATACTGCCTCCGGTATGTGTAATTTGCGGAAGCCTAAGTCCTTTGCCATTATGCAGCCTGTGTGCCGGCGCCATAAGTTTTTTCGGAAACCATGTTTGCCTGCAATGCGGAAAACCCTTTAAAAGTGACATGCCTGGAAATGATGGATTTGACAAAAATATTTCTTCGAGTAAAATTTGTGATTTGTGTAAAAATGAGGATTATCATTTTTATAAAGCCAGGAGTTTTTCATTATATGAAGGCAAACTTGCAGAGCTGATAAGAAAATATAAATATAAGAAATACTATTATTTAAATGATATTCTTGCAGGATTCCTGGAGCGGGCCTATAAGCTTTATTATAGTTGGGAAAAACTTGATTATGTCGATACCGTGCCTAATTATAATACATATAGAGGATTTGATGAATTAAGAGGATTGCCAAACCACATGCAGATACTGGCAAAGCGCTTTTCAGAAAAAATAAGGATACCGTTTGCAGATAATATTTTAAAAATTAGAAAGACGCAGCAGCAACAGATGCTTGACAGGAATCATAGGATAATTAACCAGGCAGATGCATTCAAAGTAAAAGATTGCCTGAAAGTTCATGGGAAGAATTTCCTTATCCTTGACGATGTATGGACAACAGGTTCGACTTTGAATGAGATAAGCATTACACTGAAGAAAGCAGGAGCTGGACGGATCTGTCTGCTGACTCTTGCAAGAGGTGCATGATGAAAAATAGTGAAGGCGTTATAAAAAAGAATGGCAAAGTAAAATGGTTCAGTCCTGAAAAAGGTTTCGGTTTTATAATCTGTGATGATGGAAGTGAGTTCTTTGTCCACCACAGGGATATTGTTGCAGATGGATTTAAGACTTTATTGAAAGGCCAGGAAGTGGAATTTGATATTTTTTCTGGGGAAAGAGGCGAGCAGGCTACAAATATCAAATTGATATAAATCAATAAATCAAATATCGTATTATTTTAATATGCAATAGATATTATGGAAGGAAAATCAAGGAGGCAAATATGGATTTTGTTGTCAAAAGCAGAAATATCGAGCTGAACGAAGATTTAAGGGAAAGGGCTGAAAAGAAAATAAGGGATAGGGTTGCAAAGTATTTCGATAAAGTCATTAAAGTCGAAGTGGAGCTTTCAAGAGAAAAAAATCCCAAGATTACGAAAAACAGTATTGCTGAGGTAACGGTTTTTACTCCCGGAGAGATAATAAGGTCAAAAGATTCAGGTTCAGATCTGTTTGAAGCAATTGACAGGGTTGCAAACAAGCTTGAGGGCCAGATAAAAAAGTACAGGGCTAAGTTGATTCAAAGGGGCAGGAAAAATAACGGCACCAAAACCGTAAGTATTCAGGAAATCGATGAGGATATTAAAAAGCAAATAGTAAAAGTCAAGACATTTACAATCAAGCCCACAACACCTGAAGAAGCAATAATGCAGATGGAGCTGTTGGGCCATGATTTTTTTGTTTTCATAAATTCTGAAACAGGCAATACTGCAGTGATTTATAGAAGAAATGATAAGAACTACGGTCTTATTGAACCGAATTTTTAATCAGGGGTGGTAACAAATGGCAAATCTGCTTGGAAATGTATTAAAGTTTGGGGCAGGTAAACAGCAAAAAGGGTATGAGGATATTGTAAGGGAAGTAAATAATCTTGAAGCTGCTGTTTCCGGGCTTTCCAATGCTGAACTTGCTGCAAAGACTTTTGAATTCAAGAATAGATATGAAAACGGCGAAAGCCTCGACAGCCTGATGCCGGAAGCTTTTGCTGTTTGCAGGGAAGCAGCAAAAAGAACTGTCAGTATGCGGCATTTTGATGTACAGGTTATGGGTGGAGCGGTGTTGCATAAGGGGAAGATATCCGAAATGAAGACCGGAGAGGGCAAGACACTGGTTGCTACGCTTCCCATATACCTTAATTCTTTTACAGGAAAACCTTCACATGTAGTAACTGTAAATGACTATCTTGCAAAAAGGGACAGCCAGTGGATGGGACCCATATACAACCTGCTGGGGGTAAAGGTCGGGTTGCTGCAGCACGGAATGAATACCCCCGAGAAAATAGTTGCATACGGTTGCGATGTAGTGTATGGAACCAATAATGAGTTCGGCTTTGATTACTTACGTGACAACATGGTTATAAGGAAGCAGGACAGGGTGCAAAGCGGGCATCACTATGCTATAGTCGACGAGGTAGACAGCATCCTTATAGATGAAGCCAGGACCCCCCTTATAATATCTGGTATTGCATACGAAACGACGGAGCTTTACAAGAAATTCTCGTCACTTGTACCGCGTCTTGAAAGAGATGTGGATTATGAGGTTGATGAAAAGGCAAAGACAGCAGCAGTAACTGAAGAGGGCGTTTCAAGAGTAGAGAAGATGATTGGCATCGATAATCTCTATGACCCCAGGAACTACCTATATATTCATTGTTTGAACCAGTCACTGAAAGCATATAATCTTTTTAAAAAAGATGTTGATTATATGATTAAAGACGGGGAAGTCCTGATAGTCGATGAATTCACTGGAAGGCTTATGCTTGGCAGGAGGTATAGCGAAGGGCTCCACCAGGCTATAGAGGCAAAAGAACATGTAAAAATAAAAGAAGAAAACCAGACGCTGGCTACAATAACAATACAAAATTATTTCAGGCTTTATACAAAACTTGCAGGCATGACAGGTACCGCACTTACTGAAGCAGAAGAATTCAGGCATATCTATAAACTCGAAACAGTAGTGGTGCCTACTAATAAAACTATGATAAGGGCAGACTTGCCGGATCTTATATACAAGTCCGAAGAATCAAAATTTGCTTCTGTGGTTGAAGATATCATTGCCAGATATGAAAAAGGGCAGCCTGTTCTGGTGGGCACGATCTCAATTGAGAAATCTGAAATATTAAGCAGCATGCTTAAAAGAAGGGGTATCCAGCACCAGGTATTGAACGCGCGATATCATGAAAAAGAGGCAGAAATAATCGCTCTGGCCGGCCAGAGCGGCGCTGTTACAATTGCTACAAATATGGCAGGCAGGGGTACAGACATTGTCCTGGGAGATGGCGTAGTCGGTCTGGGAGGGTTGCATGTGCTCGGCACAGAAAGACATGAATCCAGGAGGATTGACAACCAGCTCCGGGGCCGAAGCGGAAGACAGGGAGATCCAGGGTCAAGCCAGTTCTACCTGAGCCTTGAGGATGACCTGCTGAGGCTTTTTGGTTCGGACAGGATAGGAGGGGTAATGTCAAGGTTTAATTTTCCTGAAGATATACCTATACAGCACCCTATTATCAACAAATCGATAGAGAATGCCCAGAGACAGGTTGAATCAAGGAATTTTGAAATAAGAAAACACGTGCTTGAATATGACGATGTCATGAACAAACAGAGGGAAGTTATTTATAAAAAACGTACCTCGATACTTGAGCAGGACGATCTCAGGGAAGACGCAATAGAGACAATAAAGGGTTCAATGGGCAGCATAGTCGATCTTTATATAAATCCTGCCGAGTATTCAGTGGATTGGGAACTTTCAGAACTCGGGAAGTTTTTAGAAACTATTTTTGCCGGGGACCTTCTTGAAAACCCGGAAGTAAAAGAGCAGCTCTCAGTAGAGAGATTAAAAATCAATGACCTTAAGGAAATCCTGACAGTAGAAGCGCTTAAAGCTTATGATGAAAGAGAAAAATCGCTATCAAGTGAGATACTGAGAAAGCTTGAAAAGCTGGTAATGCTCAATGTTTTTGATAACAGGTGGAGAGAGCATCTTCTGGAAATGGATTATCTCAAAGAAGGAATTGGGCTGCGGGCTTACGGGCAAAGGGACCCTGTGGTTGAATATAAACATGAGGCTTATAGTCTTTTTAAGAGCTTAACGGAAGAAATAAAGCTTGATATTGTCAAACTTCTTTTTAATGCCAGGGTTGTAGTAAAAGGTCCCGAAGATACTGAAGAAAAGGAGATGGCGGTAAGGGATGTCAAAACAAAGGGGCCTGCAGATGTCATATCAAGTGCTGAAAGCGATTCCTCAAAAGCTTCAAAACCTGAGCCCGTAAAAAGCGATAAGACAGGAAGAAATGACCCTTGTCCTTGCGGAAGCGGTAAAAAATATAAAAAATGCTGTGGCAAATGAAATAGAAAATATGCATACAAATACAGGAGGTAAGGATGATTTTAGATGAATATAAAGAAAGCCTGGGAAATATTATTGAGAAATTCAATTTTTTAAGGGGTTGTCTTTGACCTGGAAAATAAAAAAAGTGAGCTTTCACTGCTGGAACAGCAGGCTTCAGCAGAAGGTTTCTGGAATGAGACCAGCCAGGCTTCAAAGATCACTAAAAAAATAAATGAGATAAAACAGAATGCTATAAGGTTTAATTCACTTGCCAGCAGTATTGAGAATATTAAGATATCGATAGAGCTTCTTGAAAGTGAAGAAGATGTATCCATAGAAAAAGAACTTGTATCAAATCTCAAGCAAATAACTTCAGAAATTGATTCATTTGAAGAAGATGTGGTACTGTCAGAAAGTTACGATTCTTACCCCGCTATTGTTACTATCCACCCTGGAGCAGGCGGAACCGAATCCCATGACTGGGCAGAGATGCTTTTGCGGATGTACAGGAAATGGATGGATTCAAAACACTTCAAATACAGGATAATAGATAACCTTCCCGGTGAAGAAGCAGGCATTAAGAGCGTTACATTTACAGTAAGGGGGAAGCACGCATATGGGCTCCTTAAAGGTGAAAAAGGCATCCACAGGCTTGTGAGGATATCACCGTTTGATTCTGCAAAACGAAGGCATACCTCTTTTGCTTCAGTGGATGTAATACCGCTCTTTGAAGATGAAATAGATATAGAGATCAATAAGGAAGATCTAAGGATAGATACTTTCAGGTCGTCAAGCGCGGGGGGGCAGCATGTAAATGTCACTGATTCAGCAGTAAGGATAACCCACATTCCTACCAATACGGTTGTATCATGCCAGGATGAGAGGTCACAGATGCTCAACCGGCAGACAGCAATGCAGATTTTAAAATCAAAGCTTTATGAATTGGAAATAAAAAAAAAGGAAGAGGAGCTCGAAAAGGTAAGGGGAGAAAAGAAAGATATCGGCTGGGGAAGCCAGATACGCAGTTATGTATTGCAGCCATATCAGCTTATAAAAGATCACCGCACTGAAATTGAGACTGGCGATGTCATGTCGGTGCTCAATGGTGAAATAGATATTTTTATAAAAGGTTTCCTTGAAAAAAATTTACTCAAAGGTTAAACTCATAAGTTAAAATGAACATGATTGAATTCAAAAACGTTACAAAGGTATACGAGGATAAAACAGTTGCCCTTAAAAATATAAGCCTTACCATAAAAAAAGGTGAGTTTGTTTTCCTGGTTGGTCCAAGCGGTTCAGGCAAATCAACAATGATAAAACTGCTAATCAGGGAAATACCAGTTTCAGGAGGGGCAATATTTGTTGCAGGCAGGAACGTCTGCAATTTAAAGTCTTCACGCATTCCCCAACTCAGGAGGAATATAGGTTCGGTGTTCCAGGACTTTAAACTGTTGCCAAACAAAACAGTTTTTGAAAATGTAGCTTTTGCCCTGGAAGTAATCGGCAAACAAACTTATATAATAAAGCTTCAGGTGCCCCAGGTGCTAAAACTGGTTGGACTTGAGCATAAGTTAAATTCATACCCGCACCAGCTTTCTGCAGGTGAGCAGCAAAGAGTTTCAATAGCCAGGGCATTTGTTAACAGGCCTCCAATCCTTCTTGCTGATGAACCTACGGGGAACCTTGACCCGGTGACGTCTGAAGGAATAATGAAACTTTTATCCAGGATAAACCTGATAGGTACGACTGTTGCAATGGCAACTCATGATAAGAATATCGTAAACTCTATGAGAAGGAGAGTAATAGAACTTGAGGAAGGCGAAATGATAAGGGACCAGAAGAGAGGAGTATACGGGATTTGATTTTCAAGCCCAGATATTTTTTTGGAGAGACATTCATAGGAATGAAGCGAAACTTCCTGATGTTTTTCACTGCAATTTCGACAGTTGCAATTACACTATTCATAGTGGGTTTTTTCCTGATAATAGTGTATGACGTTCAGAGTGTCCTATCTTCGATAAAAAGCCAGGTCGAAGTTGCAGTATACCTGAAAGACAATATCACTGATGAATTGAAAGTATATTTGCAGGATGAAATAAAAGGCTGGGATGAGGTTGAGGAAATAGCATTTGTTTCAAAGGACCAGGCACTTGAGAAATTTAAGAAAGAGAATGAAGGCAGTGAGATATTAAAGGAAATACAGGGTAATCCTCTACCTGCATCCTTTGAGATAAAGCTTACCAGTCCGGAAAAAGTCGAACAGGTAGCGTTGCGCTTTCTTGATAAGGACGGCAACTATATTGAAGGCGTTGATGAAGTAATATATGGACAGAATTATGTTCAAAAACTTTTTTCTATAACTGCAATTGCAGGTTCTATTGCATTTTTGATAATAATAATGTTGCTGCTTGCAGCTATTGTGCTGGTGTTTAATACTATAAGGCTCTCGATACATGCCAGAAGAAAAGAAATCGAGGTCATGAAGCTGGTGGGCGCAACGAACTGGTTTGTAAGGATACCTTTCCTGTTTGAAGGGTTTTTTGAAGGTTTTGTAGGCAGTCTTATTGCCGTAGTATTGTTATACTTTATGTCCAATTATCTTTTAATAAGAGGTGAAAAGGCAATAGTCGACACAATGCATGTGAAGGAACTGGCAATACTCGGGACCAGCAACGTAGTGATATATATTTATGCGGGACTTATAGTCCTTGGCGGATTGATGGGGATAATGAGCAGCAGCTTTGCCCTGAAAAGGTATATACGTGTCTGAATCCTGAAATATTATTACGGCCTCCTAAAAAATATTTCCAGTTTCATTTTTTTGTTGTTACATCATGGTTTTTTACAAAAATTTTCACAGGATTTTTTAATATATGTATTTTTTAAAAGATTTATTTAAAAAGAAATTTGAAATTACATTTAGCAAACTACTTATATCTGCGATTATCTTGCTGCTCATACCTGTTATTTGCATAAGCTCTAATTGCCTGTCAATAAAAGCGCCACTTTACGGACAAACACTTGAAGAAGAGCTTGAGCAGGTAAAAAAAGAGCGTGAGGAAACAAGGAAAAAAATCGAGGAAGCAAAAAAGCAGGAGCAGTCAGAACTGAAGGAAGTAAAGGCTGTAGAAACGGAACTCATTGCGTCTCTTTCGCAGCTTGATGGCTTTAATGATAAAATGTCTGAAGCCAAAAGTGAGATAGACCAGTCAACAATTGAGATGGTTTTAAAAGAGCAGGAGCTAAAAAAGATTGAAGAGGAGCTTGACCAGAAATTGTCGGTTTTAAATAGCAGGGTAGCTTCAATATATAAAAATGGCAGTTTGAATATACTGGAAATACTTCTTAAAGCAGAGGATTTTATAGAATTCGTATCAAGAATCAAGCTTATGAACCTGCTGGCTTCCCAGGATGCTGCCACCCTAAGGGAAATAAAGGATAAGAGGAGAGCAAACCTCAATATCAAGAAAGTCATCCTGGATCTCAGGGATATGCAAAAGCAAAAAAGAACGGAAATAGAAAAACTTGTTTCACAGGCTGAAAAAAAACAGCGGGAGATAGAAGGTATATATGATGAAAAATCAAACTTGCTTGCCAAGACCAGGGCTAACAAGAATGCGCTGATTGCTCTTGAAAAAGAATTCGAAATAAAAGAATCAGAAATCACGAGGATACTTGAGAGCTATAAATACGGCAATGCACCAGGAGATAAATTTCTCTGGCCAGTTGCCGGGTCTTTTAAATCAGGATTCGGCTACAGGATACATCCTATCTTCGGTTACAGAAGATTTCATTCCGGCATAGATCTTGTTGCGCCCAGCGGAACTCTCGTGAAAGCTGCAGATGGCGGGGAAGTAATACAGGCTGGTTATGATGGCGGTTATGGGTATTCTATAATGGTGTATCATGGGGGAGGGTTTGCTACCTGGTATGCCCATCTTTCAAGGATACTTGTTTCACCAGGTCAGCGGGTGGAAAGAGGCCAGGTCATTGGACTGGTTGGCTCAACCGGATGGTCGACAGGTTCGCACCTGCACTTCGAAGTGAGGATAAATGGAGCAGCCCAGAACCCCCTTGGATACTTGCAGTGATAGATTTTTTAGGAGTGAAATATTAAAATTGGACAAACAGGCCAAAACTTCTTTCCGGAGTTTATTTTTAAAAAATTTCTAAACATAAAACGGGATATTTTATAATGACAAAAAAAATTGCAATAGTTATAGTTTCAGTATTAATGGCAGTGATAATCTTTGCAGGCGGGTTCCTGTTGGGCTTCAATTTCACACGCGCTGAAGACTTTTTTTCAGGTCTGGCCGGCAAAAGTCCTGCAAATTCAGAAAAGAACACAACCAGTAAGGCAAATGCAAATGGACAGGATGTCCAGAGCGCAGACATCAGCTCTATTGAAGAGACGATAAATAATGTTTATGCAAATTCAATAAACAAAAAGACGATGCAGGAACTTATATCAGCTGCCATAGAAGGTGTTCTGGCAAGCCTTGAGGATAAGTATTCTGATTATTTTCCATCCGGGGAATATTCCCAGATAATCGAGTCTTTCAGTGGTACAATGAGCGGGATCGGGGTCGTAGTGACTGTTAATGAAAACGGCCAGGTTATAATAGTAAATGTAATCGAAGGTACCCCGGCAGCTAAAGCTGGGCTCAAAGAGCAGGATATAATAACTGCTGTAAATGGAACTTCAATTGAAGGCATGGCGCTGGATCAGGTGGTTGCAATGATAAAAGGAGAAGAGGGCACTGAAGTTACTTTAACTATTTTTAGGCCCGGCGAAAATACAAGTACTGATTATACAATAAAGCGGCAGAGATTTTATGTGCCGAATTTTTATACAGAAACCCTTGAAGACAATCTTCTATATATACAATATATGGATTTTCAGGATAGCGGGGCAGCTAAGCTTGAAGAAAAATTAAAAGAACTCATAACTGACGATACTGAAGGAATAATCCTTGATTTGCGAAATAACCTGGGCGGTACACTTGATGATGCCGTTGCTTTGAGCGATATTTTTATTGACAGCGGGACAATAGTCACAGTAAAAGGCAGGTCAGACAATAAGGATAGTTACCAGGAATTCAAGGCAAAAAGTGGTATATATACTTCAATACCTATGGTAGTCCTTATAAACGGTTATTCTGCAAGCGCAGCAGAGCTTGCTGCAGGAGCATTCAGGGACCTTAATAGAGCAACCCTTATAGGGGAAAAAAGCTATGGCAAAGGCACTGTGCAAATACTTAATGAGCTCTCGGATGGCTCAGGAATCAAATATACCACTGCAAAGTATTACCTTCCATCCGGAGAGACTATTGACGGGATCGGAATAGAGCCTGACATTACAGTAGTACAGACTCCAGAGGATACTGAAGATTTACAACTTAACAGGGCCATTGAAGAACTTAAAAATAAATAAAGCGGAAAAACAGGATGGCAGAAAGTAAAAAGCAACAGGACAGGGTACTGGTTTCCCAGAACAAAAAAGCTTTTAAGGATTTCTTTATACTGGATAAATATGATGCGGGTATCGCTCTAATAGGCAGTGAAGTAAAATCCATCCGGGAACATAAGGTCAATCTCAAAGATAGTTATGCAAGAATCAGAAATGGTGAGGTATTATTATTCAATATGCATATTTCACCTTATAGCAATAGCAGGCTGGAAGAATTAAATCCTACAAGAGTAAGAAAAATGTTACTGCACAGGAGGGAAATAAACAGGATAGTTACGAAAATGAAGGATAAAAGCATTACTCTTGTGCCTCTTTCTGTGTACATAGACAGGGGCCTTGTAAAGGTAGAACTTGCTACAGCAAAAGGAAAACTCAAGAGCGATAAAAGGCAGGATATCGAAAAGAAAGAGTCAGAACTAGAAATCAGGCGGGCCTTAAAGACAAGAAACAAACGCTACAGGAACTGAATGCTTTTTACCAAAGTCTTTCATTTTTTTGAATTACTAGTATAATATAATAGCCTTTAAAGTAAGCCGCTTATCTTTGAGGGGGCGACAGGTTTCGACGGGAATAGGTTGAGCTTGGATGGCAAGTCAAGTTCCAGAACTTGTAAAAACTGGGCTAAACATAAATGCTAATGATTCAGAGTTAGCTTTAGCAGCCTAATAAACTAAGCTGCTACGTCTGCAAAAAGTTTCCTGCACTTTTTGACAGGCGCCGATAGCAGGATACTTTATAACAGCCTGACTGTGACTGTTATAAGGGAAACTTAAACAGGATAGCTTTTTGCAACCCTGCCCATATGGTTGTACGAAGCGAAATTTGAATATGGACTAAGCTTGTAGAAGTCCTTGTGGCAATATTTTCGGACGCGGGTTCAATTCCCGCCGCCTCCACCAAATGACAGTAAAATACAAATTTACACTTTGGCAT